>JABUUX010000403.1 GCA_021442965.1 Treponema sp. | reverse complement strand
TAAGATTCTTCAAGTCCGAAAACGTAATTTTTTGTTCCTTTCTTTTCAAAGTCTGCTTCAACAGCGGCAATCCATTTGAATCCTGTAAGACATTCAAGCATTTCAACACCGTATTTTTTACAGATGTAGTCTCCGAATGGTGATGTAACGATAGAACGGATTACGGCAGGATTTTTTGGCATAGTGCCGAATTCTTTTCGTGACAAAAGGATGTAGTCCATAAGAAGGGCGCCCATCTGGTTTCCAGAAAGAAGTACCCAGTTTCCGTTGTTGTCAGGGAAGGCTGTTCCGAATCGGTCTGCATCAGGGTCTGTAGCCATAACACAGTTTGCATTTTCTTTTTTGGCAAGTTCAACTGCAAGAGTAAGAGCTGGTTTTTCTTCAGGATTTGGTTTTACCACTGTAGGAAAGTTTCCGTCTGGTTCAGCCTGTTCAGGTACTGTGATTACGTTAAGTCCAAGATCACCCAAAACTTTTGTAACGTGCATGCCACCTGTTCCGTGAAGCGGTGTGTAAACAATTTTTACGTCTTTTGCACGTTCTTTGATAAGATCAGGACGGAAAAGTTCTTTTTTACACATTTCCCAGAAAGGTTCATCGATAATGCTGTCGATAATTTCAAGTTTACCGGTTGCAATGGCCTCAACACGGGTCATAGTTTTTACTTCAGTTACCTTGTTTACTTCTTCGATAATTCCTACATCATGTGGTTCGATAACCTGAGCACCGTCATTCCAGTAAGCTTTGTAACCGTTGTACATGCGCGGGTTGTGTGATGCAGTAACTACAACACCTGTATCGGCTCCGAGCTTTCTGATAGCGTACGAAAGTTCAGGGGTAGGGCGGAGACTTGAGAAAAGATATGCTTTGATTCCGTTAGCAGCAAAAATAAGAGCAGTAGCTTCACCAAAAACATCAGAATTCAGGCGTGAGTCGTAGGCAACTACAGCACTTAATGTTCCGTTCTTTGCTTTTTCAGGGCATGCTTTGATAAGATAGTTTGCAAGTCCCTGTGTTGCAAGGTTGATTTCCAGAGTGTTCATACGGTTTGTTCCGCCACCCATTACACCGCGAAGACCGCCTGTTCCGAATTCCAGGGTGCGGTAGAATCTGTCTTCCAGTTCTTTATAATCTTCCTTTGCGATGAGTTCCTTTACTTCATTTGCAAAGCGTTCATCTTTTTCCTGTGCAATATAGTCTTTTGCACGTTTAAGGATTTCTTCGTTTGTCATTTGTATATCCTCCTATACTGTTTACTATCAATGCGATGTGAGAACTTTTAACATTCTGCTAAAAGTTTGCTTTCCCATTCTAACAATTCTTTTTCCATTTGTATATCATCGCCCTTTACGTCACACATAATACGGAAAACAGGTTCTGTTCCTGAGCCTCTCATCCAAATAAAAGCTAAAGGCGTTTTGTTTTTTCCATAAAATAAAACTTTTAGACCTCCTTTACCGCTTTCGCCCCAGTCTTCAACGTCATAACGTTCCTTTGTTCCGTTTGTAATGGAAACGCGGTAAGATTCAAGTCCATATTTTTTCTTAAGACTAGTTTTTTTCCAGTCTTCAATAAATTTTTTTTGGAATTTTCGTTTTAATTCTGCGTGTTCTAAAGACGGTACTTTTAATACAGCCCTTTGTTCTGAAACTCCTGTTGTGGTGTATTTTGGAAGGCTTTCAAGAATATCAGAAAGCGTGTAATTATCTTTGTATTTGTTTCCGGATTTACTGCACCAAAGTTCATATAATCCTCCACCACGCATGGTTAAAAGTTTCAGTAAGGCAAAAATGGTGTTCAAAGGGTCTCTAACAGAAGCCGGATATGTTATTGTCCCTCCGTTTGAGCCTTCTCCTAATATTGGAACAGTAAATCCTTCTTCCCGCTTTTCACGTGCCAGATTGACAACATTTGCTTCTCCAACTTCTGCACGGAAAACAGATGCTTCCAGTTTTGATGCAATTTCTTCTATTCTCATAGATGTAGGGCAGTTTACACAAACTGCAGGGCGGAAATCTTTATTTCCTGAATTACACCAGACAGAATAAGTGAGTTCTGCAAGAACGGAAAGGCTGAACACTTCCTGTGCTTTTAAAATGCAGGCTTTTTGCTGTTTTTCATCCCAGTAAACAATGTTTCCTCGGTCTCCGTCACAGTCTGGCATATACCCCAAAAGGACTTCATTGTGACCTTCTTTATGGAGCCGTTCCATTTCGGCTGCAACATGAACAAGATTTTCGGCTTCAGGAATGATTTCGTGAACGATGTTCCCGGCTTCTGAATTTATTTCGTAAAATTTGATTTTGTTTTTACCAAAAAAATCACGATCAATACAGAGAGTTCTTGAGGAACCGTTAAAATCGCATACAACCCCAATGGGATTCAGAAGCATTGAATTGCGAATTTCTTCAAAAAAATCATTCTGTCTGGCTTTGTCTTCAGATCCAGAAATTGTTCTGACTGCAAAATCTTCATAGGCACGGAGAGCGTTAAATTTGGAAGCTTTTGAATTCTGATAAATTGTTCTGACTTCAGAACTGCTGGCTTTTGAAATACGGTCAAAGGCTTTATTTTCAGCTTCCGGTTCTTCAAGCCGCTTTTTGAATTCTTCAGTAAGGATTGCGTTTTCCTGAGCATTAAGGACACCGCCGTCATTCATGCCGAATTTTATTCCGTTATGACCAACAGGATTGTGACTGGCAGAAATATAAATAAAGCCGTCTATCTTTTTTGAAAATGCCATTATTTCCGGGGCTGATGTTATTCCCGTAAACTGAACTACAGCCTTTTTACAAACCAAAGCTTTTATCATTGCATCACAAATGGCACTGCCTGTAGGCCGGGTGTCCATTCCTATGGCAATGACCGGAAACTCTTGACCTGTCTTTTTTACCGCATAATCAAAAAAAGTTTCTGCGGCTATTACAGAAAGTGCTGTATCTGAGGAACTGATTTCTGGAGTTTTATCTTGTTCATCTCCTGAAACTGCAAATACTTTACGCCATCCTGAAGCTGAAAGAATCATTTTCTTCTCCTGTCTTTGTTATTTTATTCAAGGGTTCAAATCTGCATTGAAGATTTTAGCAGCGGCTACAGTAGAAGGTGGTCCGTGCCCCGGCATAAGAATGGTATCTTCATTTTGAGAAAGAATTTTCTTTTCAATGTTTGACTTAAGTATAAAGCGAGAGTAGCTGGACGGTGTATTACCGATAGTTCCTGCAAGAAGAACATCTCCCGTAAACATAATATTCCCGATTTTATAAACTACAGAGTCAGATGTGTGTCCGGGAACCGCCATATAATGGACCAGCATTCCTCCTATGCGGATTCTTCCATCTCCGGTGATTACCGTGGTTTTATCTTTTGCCACTTCCCAGTCTGCCGCAAGAATTTTAGGAGAGTAGATTTTTTGCAGAGTTTTTAAGCCGTTTTTGTGGCTTCCATGGTTATGGGTAATCAGAATACCTGCCAGATGATAAGGTGCACTTTCAATTTGTTCTATAAGCGTGTCTGTAACTTGTCCGGGGTCTACAATTATTGCTTCCTTTTTGGATTCATTAACAACCAGGTAGCAGTTTGAAAAACCACCCATATTCAGGTGAAAGTAAACTTTCATTTTTCACCTCCCATGGCTGGTTCTGAAGGTTTTGTATCAGAAACAGAATCTGTGGATTCAATTCCGGTATACAATTCGCTTCCATCTCTTGAAAAACGGGCTTCTCGAGTGTTGGACATTTTAAAAGAAACATTTGATCTTTCTGAAGTAAAAAAATCTGTATTTTTTAGATTGCAGTTTCTAAAAGATGTATTTACCAAAGTAGATTTTATAAATTTTGAATTAAATAAATCTGAATCATCAAAGGAAGACTGGAAGCATTTTACGCCATTGTAGTTGCTTTGAATAATTTCACTGGAAGTAAAAAGGGTGTGATTCAAAGTACAGCCGGAAAAGGAAGAAAACTGGATTTTGCTTTCTACAATATTGCAGTCATTAAAAATTGCAAAATCAAAAATGCTCATGCGGGATCTGAAATTGCTTGAATGTATATTAGTGAAGGTGCAGTTTGTGAAATTGCAGCCGTAAAATCTTTTGTTTGAAAAATCCAAATCTGAAAAAAGAATTCCCGATGCATTCAGTCCAACAATTGTGTCATTGTTTTTTATGAAATTAAATATATCTTCCTTTGCTTTCCCCGGATTTGGAATGTGATCCAGACAATAATTTCTTAGCTCAAGGATATTTCCGTTTTCATCAAATGAAGAAAGCGACACTTTATTGCACGAAGAAACAAGACATTTGTTTTGAAGAAACATATCTCTATTTTAAGGGAAAAACCTCAAATATGAAAGTAAGAAATTATTATTGATTTGTGATATAATTCGTTATTATGATATGCTGGAATTGCGGTAACAGTTTTGACGGTGAAGTGTTCAGGACTACAGAGTGTCCATCTTGTAAAAAGGATTTGCATTCCTGCAGAAACTGCAGGTTTTATTCTCCGGGGGCTCATTTTGACTGTTCAGAAACAGTGGAAGACAATGTAACAGATAAGGAAAAGTCAAATTTTTGTGATTTTTTTAAATCTTCTGTTTCAAATGGTAATCATTTGATGAATACTGAAACGAAATATGATGCAAAAAAAGCAGTGGATGCTTTGTTTGGTGACTCTTCTGAACCGGAAAAAAAGACCGGAAAAGATGCTTTTGACGCTTTATTCGGGTAGATTTTATGACAGATTTTGTTTTTCTTGATTCGGGAACGGGCGGGCTGCCGTACCTTTTGCGGCTTAAGGAACTGGAACCGTCTGCTGAATGCGTATACATAGGTGACACTGCTAATTTTCCGTACGGAACAAAAAATCACAATGAAATTGTTTCTCTGGTTATTTCTCTTTGCAAGAAGATAGTAGAAAAGTTTCAGCCTCGCTCTATTGTTGTAGCCTGCAATACTATGAGTGTAAATGCTTTGGAGGAACTTAGAATTGTTTTTCCAAATATACAGATTGTAGGTACGGTTCCTGCCATAAAACTTGCCGCTTCAGTTTCAAAAAAGCGGCGTATAGGACTTTTAGCTACAGTTTCTACGGTAAAAAGTGAATATACTCGCTCTCTTAAAGAAAGATATGCAAAAGACTGCACATTAATTCTTAGGGATGACACAGAACTTATTGATTTTATTGAACATGAAAGTTTTACTTCCAGCACGGAAGAATGTGAAAAAGCCTGCATTCCTGCTTCTGAGTTTTTTAAAAAAGAAGGCTGCGATTCAGTAATTTTGGGCTGTACTCATTTTTTAAATATTGCAGATACAATACAAAAAGTATTTGGAGATGAAATAAAAGTTGTAGACAGTCGCGATGGTGTTGCACGCCGTGCTCTTGATGTTTGCAAAGTTACAAAAAAGGAATATAATCCTCGCACAGAACTTTATGTTACCGGTGATGCTGAAAATCCTGAATATAAGGTGATTTCAGAAAAATACGGTATAAAAATTAACAAATTATAGATTGTTTTTTATATAAACAGTTTTATAGACAGGAGCTTTTATGAAAAAGATTATTTCGGGAAAGGTTCGTGAAGTTTACGACCTGGAAGACGGACGTATGGTTATTGTTACAACTGACCGCATTTCTGCTTTTGATGTAATTCTTCCAACAATGATTACAGACAAAGGTAAGGTGCTCAATGCACTTGCAAATTTCTGGTTTGATTATACTGGAGACCTTGTAAAAAATCACATGATATCAAGTGACCTTAAAGATATGCCTTCTGAATTCCAGAAACCTGAATTTGAAGGACGTACAATCCTGGTAAAAAAACTTAAGATGATTCCTTA
>JABUUX010000120.1 GCA_021442965.1 Treponema sp. | reverse complement strand
ATATATAGTGGAGATGCTGAAATAAATTCAGCATGACAATTCTTTTTGGACAGCCCCTTACTTTAAAACAACTTCTAAATCTTAGAGTTTAAAGGATTCTATATCCTGAGAGATTGCCTGAATATTTTTCTGTGTTTCATTAGTGTTTGCTCTGACTACAGTTATAGCATCACTGATTTCTTGAGCACTGGTACCTATATGAACCATTTTGTCATTTATGACGCGTGTAATTTTACTTAATGATTCCATTTCATTTGCAATCTGCTCGCCGCCACTAAGCATTTCCTGTGCTCCGTCTCTTACAGTCGTAGTAGAGTTGTTAATGGATCGCATAGCATCCAATACCTGCTGGTTACCGGCATTCTGTTCTTCCATAGCATTTGCAATAACATTTTCCTGCTGTTTAACAGTCTGTGCTAAATTGTAAATGTTTTCAAATTCAACCTGTACTGTTTTGATGTTTTCGGAAACAGTTGCAATAGATTCAGAAAGAGCTTTAAGACTTTCATCAATTGCTTTACCCTGATTTGTGGACTGTTCTGCAAGTTTTCGGATTTCATCAGCAACAACGCTGAACCCTTTACCAGCTTCTCCGGCATGTGCAGATTCAATAGCTGCATTCATAGCAAGAAGGTTTGTGTTGCTGGCAAGAGTCTGAATCATATGTGAAGCTTCCATAATACCGGCAGACTGAGCGATAATGTTCTGTGCTGTTTCTACTGCAACTTTAACAGAAGCCTGTCCTTTTTCTGAAGCATCTCCCAGCATATTTACGGCAGAAGTGTTCTTTTCAAGAATCTGTGTTACAGAGTTGATATTTGCAACCATTTCTTCAACTGCGGCAGATGATTGTGTTACTCCTGCAGCCTGCGATTCAATGGCTTCGCTTAAGTTTCTGATTGTTCCTAAAATCTGGTTTACTGCGGCAGAAGTTTCTTCAACTCCTGCAGACTGATTCTGCATTTCATTTTCAACAGCGGTAATAGCTCCTGAAATGTTTGTTACACTTGAGTTTGCACTCTTCATATTTGCAACAAGATCATCTGAGGAACGGGTTGTAGCCTTTGTTGACATTCCCATAGCTGATATAAGTTTTTTTGTCTGAGAGTAGAATTTATTTACACTGACAATTACCGAACCTAATTCGGATCTGTTTGTAACTGGAGCTCTAGGTACAGTGTAATCACGCTGAGCAAGGGCTGCAGACAGTTTTTCAATATTAAGAATAGAAACTTTTACGTCTCTGATAAGAAGAAATTCAATAATTCCCATATGAATACAAGCGTATGCAACTACAGGAAGAATCCTTTTTGTCATTATCTGAAGTCCTTCCAGTTCCAGGTTTGCAGGTACAATTACAGTTCCTGTAATAATGGAAATAGTACCAATCATGGCAAACAGGATTACAAGAAAGTTTCTGGACGAATAATCAAGTGTGATTTTTGTTCTGTCAAAAGGAAGCCAGTTCAGGTTACCTTCTACTGCTTCTATAGAAATAGTGTAGGCTAAGAGTCCTGTATTCAGAAGGGTTCCAAAAACAAAACATGGAAGGCTTATTTTATATATATCTGAATCACCAAATGCTTCAATTCCTCCCATTGAATTAGCAGACAATACAAAAGCAAGGGAAGTAAATATTGAAGTAATAATAGGGACAATTATGTTTGCATAGTCCAGTATTTTTAAAGTCTTATTTAATTTGTCTGCAGCCGGACGTGAGGTTGGATCACATTCCTTTATGCGCTTGTTCATAATTACTCCCAAAACGATTGGAATAATTAGGTTTATTGCAAATGCAGCTATAACAAGCGGAAATCCTGTAAGTTTTCTCCATTCGTAAACTGTAAGACAGCCACCAATCAGTCCGAAAGCTCCGGCTAAAAGGTTCGGAGAACAGAATACAAATACCAATGCAATATATGCATATACAGGTATTTTTTTCTTTTTGTCAATTACTCTTATTGTAGTGCCAGTTGAAGTTTCCATAATATTAAATACCACTCCCACATATTAACGAGCACCCGGATGGATGCACCAATGCCAACGGCATATAAAAAGTTACCTTTATTTTAACACAATAGGAGTAAATAATAAATAAAAAATTATTTATCTGAAACTCAATTTTCTCCATTGTTTAAGTTAAAACATTTATTTATCGGACTAAATATTCAGTGACTGAAGTTTTTTCCTTTTCTTACCGATAAAAGTATATAAGGGTTTTTATGTTTAAAAAAATCGGGCAGTTTGTAATAGATAAAGTTTCTGATCTTCCTTACATTTTCGGATATACCGGTCGTGTATTATCCAGCTCATTTTTCTTTTTTGTTCGTGAAAAACATTCCTATAAAGTTCTTCTTATGCAGCTTCTTTTTACATTTATAGAAGCTCTTCCCTTGGTTGCAATTCTTGCTTTGGCCATTGGAAGCGGACTCTATCTTGTGGGGAATTCTCTTTTAGTTTCTATAGGTCAGCCTGAACTTATTTACATGATTCTGGTAATGATTATTTCAAAAGAACTGGGACCTTTGCTTGTTGGTTTTGTTGTAACGGCAAGGTCTGCAACCGCTATTGCAACAGAAATTGGCGGAATGGTTACCAGTAATCAGATTGAAAGTTATGTTTCCTTTGGTATTGATCCTATAGCCCATTTGGCAGCCCCGCGTTTTATAGGAGTTACACTTTCTGTTTTTCTTCTGAATTTATATTTTTCATTTTGCGGACTTATAGGTCCGTTTCTGGTTGGAAAAATAGTTGATCCGGTAGGTTCTGCAAACTATTTTAATCTTCTTTTAAATGAACTTTCTATTTCAACAATTCTAATTTCCACTGCAAAAAGTTTTATTTTTGGAATGTTTATAGCACTGGTTTCTACCTATGCAGGATTCAAAGTTAACCGTGCTTCAACCGAGATTCCAGTTGCCGGTATTCAGGCGGTAGGAAATTCAATTCTTCTTGTAATTCTGGCAGATGTTCTGTTTATAATTCTGCCTTTTATATTGGGGTAGGTAGCAGATGCTCTTTGATGTCCAGAATGTAAGTTTTTCTTCAAATCACCTTGATATAGTAAAGAATGTTTCTTTGCAAATAGAAAAAGGCACGGTTACGGGAATATTAGGAAAATCCGGAAGTGGAAAAACAACGCTTGCAAAACTGGTTTCAGGAATTCTTGTTCCTACAGGCGGTAAAGTTCTTTTTGAAGGAAAAGATATTCAGACAATGACAAAACAGCGCAATTTGAATTTCAGGCGCCGATGTGCTTTCGTTTTTCAAAATTCAGCTTTATGGGCTAATCAGAATATCCTTCAGAATTTAATGTTACCTTTGGATTTGCATTACAGAAAAATGACCATGGAAGAAAAAAACATGAGCGTTCAGAGTGTTTGTGCTATGGTAAATTTTACACGTTCACTTCAACTGCGACCTGCAGATTTGTCAGCCGGTGAACAGAAAAAAATAGCTTTTGCCAGAGCCATGATTACAGGTCCCGAAATCCTTTTTTTAGATGAGGTTATTGCGGGACTTGATATAAAAAGTGCCACGACTATTATAAATCTGCTTCACAGTTTTGTTGAAAACGGAAATACACTGATTTATGTAAGTCATGACAATAGTTTTATAAGGGAGTTCCCTGGAATTATGCACATAGTGGATAACGGAGAACTTGTAACTACAATGACAGATGTGCCTGATGTAGATAAACTTATGGACAGCATAGAAGATAGGGAAAATGAGTATACTGAAGGCGAAATTACAATAGACGGGATAAAGATAAAAATATGAAATTCAAGATTCGTTATGCAGATCAGATTGTTGGAATTTTCTTTATGGCAGCTTTGCTGGGGCTGTTAGTTTTGGTGTTTTCGCTTGGGGTGGAACATAACTGGTTTGTACGCAAGAATATTTATTACACTCAGTTTGAAAGTGGATCCGGTATAAAAGCGGGAATGGATATCAACTATAAAGGTTTTGGTATTGGAAAAATTAAATCCATCAGTCTGGAAGATGACAAAGTAATGGTTGAATATTACATTCTGGATGATTATATAGATTATGTTCACGAGTATTCGCTTTTGGAATTCAGTTCAAATATACTGGGACTAGGTACATCTTTTGTTTTTCATCCTGGAAAAGGTATTTCTCTTATTCCGCCAGGTTCAGAAATCTATCGTTATGATTCTGTTGAAGGGCAAAAAATCAGAAACGCCGGTTACAGTGATACAAAAAATGCAAATGATGCTATTTCTTCTATATTGAATAAAGTTGAACCGCTTTTGGATTCTCTTACGGTATTGCTTAATGATATTGATGCCGGAATTAAAGGGCAGAACTTTGTAGATTTGGACGGAAATGTACAGAAAAATGAACTTGCCGACATCATTATTAATGTTAAGGAAATTACAGCAAATATTGCACTTCTTACAAACGATATAGCCAAACTGGGAGCCAGGTTGAACGGAGACTCAGGAGCTGTAGCTGCACTGCTTGGTTCAGAAGGCTGGAGTTCAATTACAGAAATTCTTGCAAATGTTCAGACACTTATGGAAAGTCTTGGAGGAGTGGGGGATAAAGCCGGAGTTATTCTTGAAAACAGTACTCCTCAACTGGATTCCGCTTTAGGTCAGCTTGATACGCTGCTGCTTCAACTTCAGGATGTTTTGGAAGGAGTAAAGAATAATCCTCTTATAAAAAACGGTGTTCCGGATAGAAGTCAGGAAGCTGCAGCAACGCCGAATTTAAGAAGTGGTGATTTCTAAAAGTATCCGGAGGTAAAAGATGAAAAAATATTTGTATTCACTTTTAGTTATTAGTCTGATGCTGGCAATGTTTACAGCCTGTTCGTCTTCTCCTAAGCGGGCAATGGTATTTTCTGAAATTACATCTTTAGCATACGATTCTTATGAAAAGGCAAATGCCGCTATTATTCAGGGAGACAGAACTAAAGCAGCTTCTCTTTTACAGGATGCCTATAAGCGTGCAGTTTCTGTTGATAACAATGAACTTGTATGCAAAATCCTTCTGTCTTCAGTATCTTACCGAATTCTTTTTGCAGTAACAGAAAATGTAAATTCAGAATCTGAATCAAAGCCTCAAGTTTTCATTTTTTCTGACACACCGATTCTAATTGAAAAAGCAAAAATCTGTGCTGCCCAGACTGAAAAAAAAGAATATCTGGATACAATTATTGCAGTTTACGAAACGCGAAGCATTTTAAATGAAGCTCAAAAAACAAAGAGCTATTTTAATAATGAAAAACAGCAGAAAAATCTTGATGCTTGTATAAAAACTTTAGAAAAAGAACCTTATTATCTGGCATATCTGTACCGTACAAAAGGGGAATGCTACAGTCATGTTTCTGATTTTTTGAATGCAGAATTATGTTTTGAAAAAGCTGCAGAGATTCATACTCAGAGCAGATATTTGAAAGAGATTTCTTACGACTGGTATCTTGCCGCTCAAGCTTATTCAAAAGACGGAAAAAAAGAAAACGCACTTACATCTATTCAGAATGCCTTGAAATATGATAAAGATGCCGAAAATCCGTCAGGGATTGCACAGGATTATATAGCTGCTGCCAAAATTCTTATAAAAGGAAATTATACTGAAGCCGAAAAACAAAAAGCTGTTTTTTACGCAGAGAAAGCGGCTCTGATTTATGAAAGTATAGAAAATTTTGAGAGTGCTGAAGCCACAAGAAATTGGATTTCTGAAAACTTAGAATAGAAAAAAATCAACAAAATCACTAAAATAAATATTATTCTCATATTAATGTTAACCTGTTTGTAAGGGGATTTTATGTCACGGGAAAAAATTGTTGTTCTTGATTTTGGAAGCCAGTATGCTCATTTGATTGCAAAAAGAT
>JABUUX010000474.1 GCA_021442965.1 Treponema sp. | reverse complement strand
ATTCTGAACCAATGGGATAGTTTAAAAAAAGAAGAAAATCTTAAAAAAAAGGAATCTTCAAAAAATCAGGTTTCTCACAAAAAAGCAAATGCCCCTACTTTGGAAGAAAAAGAAATTTCCAAAGCAAAAACCAAAGACCCTTATTTTGAAGAAAATCATAAACAAATGAATCCTATGGAACTGTGGCTTCGCCGATATGGAACCATAGATAAAGATAAAATGATTGAAGAAACCGAAGAACGCCGAAAACAAAATGACAGAAACTTTCTTAGGGAAATGCGTTTTGAAGCAAAAATTGACCTTCACGGACTTCATCAGGATGAAGCGGAACAGAAACTCCAATGGTTTGTTACCGACTGTAAAAGGCGCGGACTAAAAAAAATCCTGATTGTGCACGGCAAAGGCATTCATTCAAACGGAAGTGATCCAGTTTTAGGAGAACTTGTACGCCGTTTTATTGAACACGATAAAAGATTGGGGCTTTCCGGGCATCCGGACAGAAATAATGGCGGAAACGGAGCTACCTGGGTAATTATAAAATAATTGATTTTAATATTGAAAATACAATGAAAGTTTATTAATTTTAAACATAACGATGGAAAATTATTACGAAATTTTGGGTGTGCAAAAAAATGCCACCACAGACGAAATAAAAAAAGCATACAGAAATCTTGCATTCAAGTACCACCCGGACAGAAATCCTGGCGATAAAGTGGCCGAAGAAAAATTTAAAAAAATTACTGAAGCCTACGATGTTTTGGGAGATGAGTCCAAGCGCAAGATGTACGATATGGGTGCATACAGTACAAACAGTAGAACTTCTTATTCAAATGGATCATATAGTAATACTTACAGGAACACCTATTCTTCGGGAAATCCTTTTGAAGAATGGTTCCGGGCAAATGAAAGCTATAACTCTGGTGAACAGGAACAGCAGCAAAAAAGATACTATTACTATAATTCTAATAACAACAGCCGCAATTACAGCAAAAAGACAATTCGAAAAAGGATAATTACAAACATTTTAAAAATCATTTTTGTCGGTGGGGCTGGATACATCATTCCTTATATTTTCGGTCCTTTAATTGGATTTTTTGCAAGAAGCATCTGTTTCTTTACTCTTATAAGCACCATTATCAATCTGATTGGAGACTTTACCCGGCTAAAATATGCCAAACGACAATAAAAACATTAACAGATAAAAAAAAGCAGTTCTGAGGAAGCCTCAAGAACTGCTTTTTTATTTTACGGAAAGATGGGGATTCGAACCCCAGGTGCCTTTTGGGCACGCACCCCTTCCAAGGGTGTACCTTAAACCGCTCGGACATCTTTCCAAAAAGTATTCATAGTTTAATATAAATAATCTCAGACTACAACTACCTGATCCAAAAAAGAAATATCTGATGCAGAGTAATCTTTTTCTATTACCTTATCTTTTATCTGGTCATGCGAATATTTGTCTTCAGGATATAAAACAACTACAGCACGGTCTCCATTCTGCAAAAAATTATGTTCGCCAAAAGATGTATAACGTGTTGCTCCAATTGAAACCATAACAAAATCAGGTCTGTCACAACCTAAAAGATAAGAGTGCACATTTTCTGCAGGACCTTCGTCTTTCTGAAAATTAAGTTTTTCTAAAATCCAGTCACATAATTTTTCGTAAATATAACTGTAATCCCGAACAGCACTGTCTTCTCCATAATCAAAAACAGAAGAATCCCTTACAAGAAAACTGGCAATACGGTAACGCTCCAAACAGCCGTCATTCGTAAAATTGTCAATCTTTATACGATTTTTTGAAAAGCCTTTACTGGCAGAACCCCAGTTCTTTTTTATGCTTATTTTTTTTGCTCCCTCTTTTCTAATAGAACAGTCATTAGAGGCTCCAAAATATAAGGGTTTTACTTCGCTTACATATTCCCCGTTCCACACCAGACGGCAAAGAACTGCACATTCAGGTTCAATCTGAAGTTTTTCTTCTCCTTCAGGAAAAATGATTTTTTCATCACTAAAGGGAAAAGTTTGTAAAAAGTCTGGAGCAATCCCTTTGGGAATAAAAGTGGGGAACAAAGCCTTAGGCGCATTTACTTCCTTTGTTTTGATATTAGTAAAATCCCGTGCTTCCCCAGCCTGTTCCAAATGACCTGTAAAATTTCCAGCAACTCCAAATGAAGGAACCGTTCTTGATTCAAAATCTACTTCCATAAAAACTCCGTATTAGTTTGACTTTTTAATTATATGCAAGTGTAATTACCCACTGCCCGTTCCAGTTATATGACCCGCCTAAAATAAGATTTCCGGCAGGCAGTTTTAGCCCCGCATAAAGCCCAAGTCCTGTTTCTGCCTGTGAAAATCCCGAAAAAAATGAATTGTCAGGAGCCACAGTTTCCGAAAAAGGTCTGTACCCGTCTCTAAATCCAATCTTTGCTTTAAATGTTCCAAATAAAGGCATTCCCGCAATTTCTGTAATCTTTATATGTGCCGAAAATCCACCAATGCTGTAATCTCTCTGTAACGCCCCGGAAGGAACTCCACACATTCCGTTCAAGCCGCCGTATTCAAGGTATCCGTTATTCATTTCATAAGGGAATCTGTTTACTCCAAATAAAAACTCGCATCCCAAAGAAAATCTGTTTTTTACAATCGGTACAATAACACCGCTTTTCAGTTCAGCTATAAAACACTGACTGAATCCATTGTTTGAAATTTCATTCAGATTAAAGCCATATTTTCCCAAAAGAGAAACTTTAATACCACTTAGACTTGTAAAAGGATTTCCCATATTGTCAAAAACGTACTCTGAATACAACTCAAGTGTAGAAAGCGACTTTGAATTATTCTTAAACCATGCTGTCTGATATTCAAGTCCGCCCCGAATGTTTATCAAATCTACATATGAAATCTGCATTCCAACTTTTGAATAAAAACCATTGTCATCGCAAACTGTACGGTCCTTGTTTATTAAGTGCGAAGCAGGATTCAGACTTCCGTATATAAATCCAATTTCATTTTCCTGTTTAAGTTTTGTTCCCTTTGGAAACTCATAAAGATTTGGAAGAACCGAAAGAGAAAGCCTTGTTGTATTTGCAAGCTCTGCCACTCCAATTATTTCAACCGGAAATGCCAGATAAAAACCTGCTGTAATATCAGGAACCGGAATAAATCTTGTAAGAGCATTTTTATCGGTAAGTCCTATCTGAATCTGGTTGTCTCCGCCTGCAAAAAAATGATGAGCTTTTTTGTAATAATGATTTGCCTGAATTTCCAGAACAATCTTTCCTTCTTCACTTCCCTTTTTTGCATAATAAGTAAGTGATGTCAGGTGATAAACATTCTGAAGATTTTCAAGTTTTTCAGAAAGATAAGTTTTTGTTTCATCATCCAGTTTTTTACCAATAAGATTTTTAAACTCTTCCGCGCGGGGAAGCACAAAATCCCCTACAAGAGAAATATCCTTTATTTCAATTTTTTCAATTTCCATGTCCGGAAGCTGCTCATAAGTTCCTTTTCTGTTATAAGACTTAGGATTCAGTTCTACACCTTCATTCTGAAGTTTAAGAGCAATTTGATGCAAGGCTTCCCGATTCTGTTCTATACAGTCCTGCCCTGCATTCATAATATCCTGAACGTGAATAAAATCTGCAATGTTAAAGCGGCTTAAATCAGGAGTAAGAACTAAATCTGCATAGCGGTACTGTTCCGAAGAGTTATTTGAAATAACAAGATTAATAAACTGCATGGAAGAATCATATAAATCATCAATTTGGGAAGGTTCACAGGTTACATTACCCATAACATCCATAGCAATAATAATGTCAGCTCCCAAGTCTTTTGCAACATCAATGGGAAGATTTTTTCTAAGTCCTCCGTCAAAATAAACCTTATCGTCAATTGGATACGGAGACCATACCATTGGAAGAGACATACTGGCACGTACAGCACTGCAAATAGAACCTGAATCAAGAACAACAGTTTTCCCGCTTGCCGCATCAGTAGCCACCGCACGGAAAGGCACTTCAAGATTATCAAAATCGGTTACCGTCATTACCCGGCTCAAATAATGATTTAAAAGCAGAAGAATATTTTCATCACCCAGAACACCAGCCGTAGAACCAATTCCATTTTTTGAAAAAGCAAACTGAAAATATGAATCTTCACGGGGACCTGTTGCCTTAGGAGGTAAAGTTTCAGGCTCCACAGCCTTTTTATTCAAAAGCCCCAGATAATCTGTTTCCAAAAGTATTTTTGTAATTTGCCTTGGAGTATACCCTGAACAGTAAAGAGACCCTATAATAGCCCCAAAACTTGTTCCCACCACCATATCTACAGGAATACCTTCATCTTCCAAAGCTTCCAGAATTGGAATTTCGGCAAAACCTCTTGCAGCTCCACCACTTAAAACAACGCATACTTTAGGACGGGCAAAAAGAACCGCCGAAAAGATTATAACTGAAAATATACTGACAACTTTTTTCATAAAAATCATTTTAGCACACCCTCCAATACAAAGGAACTCTCCAGTTTAGTGGAAATCTTGTAAATTTTTAATGTTTTCTTATTTAATTTTATAAGTTGCAGATTAGGAATTTTCGTTAAAGAATAGAATCAGGTTAATATCTTTAATTTCGGAGGATTCTATGAAACTTACAAAAAAACAATTCAGAAAATCACTTTGCACTTGTTCTGTATTTTTATTAATTGCAGTTTCCGGCTGTCAGAATCAGGCTATTGAGAATAATTCACCGAATTCTGACATTTCCCCAGATTATAAAACATGGACTAATCCATATCTGGAAATCAGTTTTGAAAACTCAGACTTTCTGGACGCTCCAGAGGAATTCAACCATACTGCACAGGAAATTGTAAACGATATGGGAATAGGAATAAATCTTGGAAACACTTTTGAAGCCTGTGGAGACTGGATTAATAAAAATGGAGGAGTTACTCCTTATGAAACAGCCTGGGGAAGCCCTGTTATTACAGAAGAAATGATTAAAGGATATGCCGATGCAGGATTTAAAACTTTACGGGTGCCTGTAGCGTGGTCAAACCTTATGAAAGATGACAAAAATTACACCATAAGCAGTGTATACCTTGCCCGTGTTAAACAGATTGTTGATTGGGGAATAAAGCATAATCTATATGTAATAATAAACGAACACTGGGATGGTGGCTGGATAGAAAATGCAAAAGATGAAACAAAAAAACCGGACGCAATTACAAAATATGGAAAGATTTGGGAGCAGGTTTCAGAAGCTTTTAAGGACTACGGTGTAAAACTGATTTTTGAAAGCCAGAATGAAGAGTTGGGTTCTTTTGGACTTTACGGGGATTGGGACAGTGATAAAGGTTCTGCAGCGTGGGAAGCTAAACGCAAACAGTCTTATGACCTTACAAATGAAATAAACCAGACTTTTACAAATATTGTGCGTAAATCGGGAGGAAACAACAAATACCGTCTTCTCTATATTTCTGGCTATAATACCGGCATAGAAAAAACTTGCGACATTCTTTTTAAAATGCCACAAGACCCCGTAAACCGACAGGCTGTTTCTGTTCACTATTACGAACCTTCCCTTTATGCCATTCTTGAAGCAGACGCTGACTGGGGTAAAGTTTCTGCCACGTGGGGAACAGAAGCCGAAAAAGCAGAACTTAAAAATAAAGTCAACCTGATGAAAACAACCTTTACAGATAAAGGCATTCCTGTAATTATTGGTGAATATGGATGTCCCAGAACTTATGTTTATAAAATCGACGACAGCAATAAAGACAATAAATACAAAAAACACAAACAGGATACAGATTTATTTTTATCTTCAGTATGTGAAGAATTTTATAAAGCGGGAATGTGCCCG
>JABUUX010000235.1 GCA_021442965.1 Treponema sp. | reverse complement strand
CACGCAAATACATTCGTTTTCCCTAACATCAACGCCGGAAACATCGGATACAAAATCTGTCAGAGAATGGGCGGCTGGATGGCAATCGGTCCTATCTGTCAGGGCTTTGCAAAACCTTTGAACGACCTTTCCCGCGGCTGTAACGTAGACGACATCGTAGCAACTGTTGCTGTAACAGCATTGCAGGCATAAGAAACTGTATAATTATTGTAGATTATTGAAAGCCTTTTGAAAGTCACGTTTTTCAAAAGGCTTTTTCTTTTATATCTTAATACTGTCTGAGCTGTTCAATGAGGTTTGCTTTTAAAAGAGAGTTCCCATTTGCAAAAGTGATTGCAGAGTAATAAAATATTATAGATAAATTTATTCAAATTCAGGGAAAAAATATGTGTAATTTTTATGATTTTATTTTCAATCGCAGAGGACTAATTGTTTCGGTCTTTTTAGTTTTCCTTCTTACAGCAGTGTTATTATCCTGTGAAAATCCTAATTCTCCTTCTGCTCCTGTGAATCCAGATGCACCTGTTCCAGAGGTTCCGTTTGAAAAACGAACCAATGTTACTGTTGAAGGAAAAGATTGTGAACTTAATATAAAATGGGATAAAACGGAAAACGTTTATTATACGTACGTTGAGATTCTTGATGGAGATAAAGTTATATTTTCTGATGTTTATTCTCCCAACTTAAAAGAGTGTTCCATAATCTGGCTTGAAAACGATAAAGAGTATACCGTAAAAGTTTACACACAGAAAACAGAACAGGGGACAGAACGGACGGAACCTGTAATATTAAAGGGTAAACCAAAGAAAGGTGAAAAGAAAAAATCCGATTATCTTGTTCTTATGTACATGGATGGAGATAACGATCTTCATGACAATCTTTATGAGGATATAAATGAAGTTGAATACGGGCTTAAACTTGTTCGTAAAGAAGATGGTATTACACCGCTTGACGGGTATTCCTCTGTAAATGTAATAGTCCTGTGGGATGGATGGCATGAAGCAGGTTTTAAAGAAGGTGAAAAAACTTTAGTGCAGTTTGGAGACGCAAACACTCATATTTTTGAACTTGCCAGTGATTCTTGGGAATGGTGGGAAGATGGAGATTTGCTTCTTACAAGTCCAAGGTTTGTTCTTTCAGAAAATACAAAAGATTTAACCCATACTTCAAGTTTTATTTATAACGCTGAAGGTGAAAAAGAAGTTGATATGGGAAACCCTGACACATTAAAAGAATTTATAAAATGGACGTTTGATCATTACGAATCAGATAATACTATTATTACGTTCAGTAACCATGGTGGAGGTCCCCGTTCAAATCCTCCTATGTATGCTAAAACTGATGATGGAAGATGGATTAAAGTAAATGATTCAAATATTCGCCGCAGTATGTGTTGGGATGATACTTCAGGAAGAGAAGCTTTTTTGAAAACAAAAGATGTCCCGGCTGCAATTTCTGAAGCATTTACTGATTTGGGTTTTTCTGATGGTAAAAAGTTTGATTTGATTATAGAAGATGTGTGTCTTGGAGGTTCAGTAGAAGAAGCTTATGAACTAAAAGATGTTGCAGATTATTTGATTGCTTCTCCAAACCTTGTTCCTGGAAACGGTCTTAAATATTTTGAATTTATTTCTTCTGTCGCAAAGCCTGGCTCTTCATGGGATTCTATTGGAAAAGAAATAGTGCAAACTTATAAAAATGATTATTCCCGGGATGCAAACTATTGGGCAAATTTAGTAAAGAAAGATTATGAAAAAACTGTAGAGGAAATGTACAATGATTCTGATAAACCAATCACTAAAGATACATATAACTTACAAAATGTACATGCCCAGACAATTACTTTTGAAGATTTAAGTAAAATACAAACTGTAAAAGAAAAAGTTGATGAACTGGCTGTACTTTTAAATAACAATAAAGAAAAAGTGTACTGCAAACTTCAGCCAAGTAATGTGGACTATACTTACCTTGATGAAATGAAAGAATACGTAACAAAATTTACAGATTTATGTTACAAAGGAACCTTTACTTTTCTTTTTGATTTGGGGCATGTTATGGACAGACTTAAAGCTTGTGCAGAAAATACAGACTATGGGACTTCATGGACTGAACTTTCAGATGCCTGTAAAGCAGTTCAGGATGCACTTTCAGAAGTTATAGTTTACTCCTGGCGTGACAGTTTTAGAGACGGCATAAATGACAGTCAGGATGGTTTATATGAAAAACTTGATACAACAATCAATCAGCCTTATTACGGGCTTACTGTTTCAGGCGGTACTTTAAGAATGATAGATAACGCAGGAAATATAGAATTTCTTTCCGAACTATATCCCGATTTTTATCATACAGACCTTGCATTTGGAAACACAGACGGAGATACAAATGTAACATGGGGAACTCTACTCAAATTGTGGTTTTCAGAAAATTCTGGTTCAAATGACTAATATTATTTTTTGAATAAATTTTCTGATTATAAATTTACATGGAATTAATGATGAAGATTATAAAGTTCATATTTATATATTTTATTTGTTCTCTTATATTTTGTGCGTGTGTTTCTTCAAAAAGCAAGCAGGTAAGCCAAACTCAAGATAAAAAAGAGGAACAGGTTTTTGCACGCCGTCCAGAGGAGGCAGTTTCAGTCGGAACAGATCATTCGTTTTTAAAAGAATCAGATATAGGAACTGAAATTGTTGTAAAAGGTTATCTTAAAATAAATGGAGAAAAAGCTGTTATAGAAGAGAATTCCGGAACAAAAAGTTCCGTGTATATTTTTCTTTTGGCTGATTCCAAATATGAAGATGTTTATAAATCAGTTTTAAAAATGGAAGGCGTTGTAAAACTTAGGGGCGTTCTTCAAAGTGTAAAATCTCCATGGAATAAAACTATGACTGTAATAAAAATTGAGGAATGAACTATTCAAGTTTTACTTCTTTCAGAGTAATGACCCTAGAATCATTGTAAACTGCTTTTCTGTGGGACAGGGGATTATGCAGTTCACCGCTCCAAAAGTTTCCATCATCTCCCACTGGTCTGTTATTACTAAAACGGCAGTCATTCCAGACCATAAACCAGGACCACAGACAATTGTCTTTTATGCAATTATCAATATCCGGAATAGTACCTGTTTCACTAAGTGTAATTGGTTTTTTTATGGATAAAGATTTTTCCTGACATAATGATGCATTAAAAAATCTTTCTTTTTGACTTGATAAATCAGTTTTTCCTAAAACTGAAGCATAAATATCTTCTCCAATAATATCGCAGTAATTATCACCGGGATACCAGCCTTTATTCTGTCCATTATAAACCCAGATAAGATTATCAAGTCCCTTAGCTTCAAAATAATCTACCATCCAGCGCCAAAGGGCTATAAATGATTCTGCTTTATATTTTTCGTTGTCATTTCCTCGTCCCCACCAGAACCAGCCACCTGAAGCCTCGTGTAAGGGTCTCCAAAGAACAGGAATGTTTTTGTTTTTTAAGCTTGATAACAAAGAGGAAACTTTTTCACAGTCATTAAGTATTGTTTTAAAATAAGGGGATTCTTTATTCAGTAAATAGAGGTCTGATTCAGGTTTTGATTTTTCAGTATCATAGGGAATTCGGAAATCTGTTATCCATCCGTTTTCATTAGAGGCGTAGAATGCATTTTTTCCGTTAGCGCCTTTAACGTACCAGTGCCAGCAGAATGTAACAATACCTCCTTTTTTATGCCATTCTTCAGCTTTTTGAATTTCCAAATGCCCATGCCGTGAGTGGTATTTCCCGTCTTGCCCAAGAATTTCGCCTCTTTCATTAAGTTTTTCAGGAGTGACGTCTTCAAGCATGTTCATAAAATCAAAACCTGCTATTGCAGGATATTTTCCTGTATCTCGGAAAACATATTCCAGTGAATCAATGTTATAATTCCAAGTGCAAGTCATTTGACCTGAAATTATTTTTTTCCCATAGTTTGCATTTATAAAATCCATTAATTTTTGTGCTTGATAGGAAAGCTTGTTTTTTGAAAGAAATGTCGGCATTTTTTTGTCTCCGTGATAAAACTAAATGAAATTATATGTTTGTTCTATAATGATTTTATTCAAATGTATAACAAATTTGTAACTATAACAGTCTTTTTTATGTTAAGATGTTGTAAATATATTGTAGAGGTGAAAATGAATTTTAAAAAAATTATTTTTTCAAGTAGTCTTGTTTTAGGACTTTTTATTACGCTGTCATCATGTTCAAAGTCTGGTAGCGGTCGTACAGTTCAAGAATCGGCAAGGGAAACTAAAGCTTTTGCAGCACCAAAAATGGCTGTAAAGAATGAAATGTTTTCGGATACTCTTTATGAATCAGAAGAAATGATGATGTTGACAGACTCGGTTAGCGAATCTGGTACAGTTCCTGTAAACTATGAACGCAAAATAGTTCGTAAGGGAAATATAAGCCTTGAAGTAGAAAGTCTAGATGAGTCTCAGAATAAAATTTCTGAATGGGCTAAAAAATATGGAGGATATATTACATATTCTTATGAATCTGAATCTTCTGCTCATTATACTGTAAAAATTCCTTCAGAAAAATTTGATGAAGCTTTCAATGAGAGCAAAACGTACGGAAAATATAAAAACGGAAATATAAATTCAGATGATATTACGGATCAGTATTATGATTTGGAAACTCGTCTTGAAGCAAAGAAGATTTTACGTGACCGGCTTACAGGCTATCTTTCTAACGCTAAGGAAACAAAAGAATTATTAAATATTGAAAGAGAATTGAATAATGCAGTTTCTGAAATTGAAAGTATGGAAGGCCGACTTAATAGAATGAAAGATCAGGTAGCATTTTCAACTCTTGATATAAATCTGGAACTTCCTTTCCGCCAGACAGAAGAAGGATTTATATGGCCTTCATGGTCAGACGGATTCAGACATTTTATTTCTAATATTTTGGATTATTTTATTGGATTTACAAAAATTCTTTGCTACATAGCAATTTGCGGAACTCCGATAGTTGCAGTGCTAGCTTTTCTTTTCTGGATTCTTTTTGGAAAAATCGGTCTTTTGAAAAAACTTTTCAAAAAACTTAAATAATCAGTTAAATAAAAAAAGCCGCTGGAATTATAATCCAACGGCTTTTTTTGCATTCATACAAAACTATAAAATCAACTACATTGGAAAGATTTTTTTGAAGTCATCTAAAAGAATGTCTGTTTCAATAGATGAGTCTACATTTGTTACTTTGCCTTTTTTATTGTAGTAATTGATAAGAGGTTCTGTCTGTTCACGGTATACATCCATGCGGTGAAGAATAGATTCCTGTTTGTCGTCATCACGCTGATAAAGTTCACCGCCACATTTATCACAAATACCTTCAACTTTTGGTGGCAGTGTCAGAACGTTGTAGTTTGCTCCACAAGATTTACATACACGACGTGTAGAAAGACGTTTGATAACAATTTCATCTGCAATTTCAAAATTTACACATTTTATATCGCTTACTAATGAATCAAGCATTTCTGCCTGTGGAATTGTGCGAGGGAATCCGTCCAAAATATAACCGTTTTTACAGTCATCCTGAGAAAGTCTGTCTTTTACCAGTTCAAAAGTAAGATCATCTGAAACAAGAGAGCCTGAATCAATAATAGCTTTAACTTTAACTCCAAGTGGAGTCTGGCGTTTGATATTGTCACGGAAAATATCACCTGTTGAAATGTGTGGGATTTTGTAGTCTGCTGCAACTTTTACAGCAAGGGAACCTTTGCCGGCACCCGGTGGTCCTAAAAATATGAAATTATTCATAATTCAATCTCCTTTTTATTTGTAGATTATTATACCATGAAATAAGGAATTGAAAAAGAATTATCTGAAATAAAGGTAAAGAAAAAAAATGTAGGACATACTTACGGAAT
>JABUUX010000128.1 GCA_021442965.1 Treponema sp. | reverse complement strand
ATAGGAAAGTTTGCTATGCAAACTTGACAAGGCAAAAAAAATGCGGGTTAGGGAGCATGGGAGTAAAGTTCAAGAAGAACTTTACGATTTACAGTCTGAATAGGGAAGTAATTTAAGAGGTTAATATATATGGCAGAAGAAGAAACAACCACCAAATCTACTGGAAGCAGTAATCCAAAACCCGTTCCAAAGCCGGGAAGTCTTAAGCCTGTATCTGCCCCTGCAAAAAAAGGGAAAGATTATAAAAGTTTAACAGGTCGACAGAAAGCTGCTATCTTCCTTATTTCTTTGGGACCAGAAGTTGCTGCCGAAATAATGAAGCATCTTCGTGAAGATGAAGTTGAAACTCTTACTTTTGAAATTGCCCGACAAGAAAAGGTTGATGCAGAATTTAAAGATGCTGTTTTGGAAGAATTCCAGGAACTGATGAATGCACAGAATTTCATCACAACTGGTGGTATTGATTATGCTCGAGAACTTTTGGAAAAATCTTTAGGTTCACAGAAAGCTATCGATATTATCAATCGTCTTACATCAAGTCTTCAAGTTCGACCTTTTGACTTTATCCGTAGAACAGATCCTGCTCATCTTTTGAACTTTATTCAGCAGGAATACCCTCAGACTATTGCTTTGATTTTAGCCTATCTTGAACCTGGAAAGGCTGCCGTGATTTTACAGAATTTGCCTGAAGATATGCAGGCTGAAGTATCTAAACGTCTTGCTACTATGGACCGAACATCTCCGGATGTTTTGCGTGAAGTTGAACGTGTTCTTGAAAAGAAACTTTCTACACTTTCTTCAGAAGACTATACTGCCGCTGGTGGTGTTGAAGCTATTGTTGAAATCCTCAACCTTGTTGACCGATCGTCTGAAAAATCTATTATTGAATCTTTGGAAGAAGATGATCCGGATTTGGCAGAAGAAATCAAAAAACGAATGTTCGTGTTCGAAGATATTGTTATGCTGGACGACCGTGCAATTCAGAAAGTTCTTCGCGATGTCGATCAGCAGGAACTGGCAAAAGCTCTCAAATCTGTCGATACAGAAGTTCAGGACAAAATATTTCACAACATGTCAAAACGTGCCGCAAGTATGCTTAAAGAAGATATGGAATTTATGGGACCGGTACGTCTTAAGGATGTTGAGGAATCTCAGCAGAAAATTGTATCTATTATTCGTCGTCTTGAAGATTCTGGTGATATCGTTATTGCTCGTAGTGGTGAAGACGAACTGGTATCATAGTTTTAAGTTTTTAGAAAGGAAAAGATATGGCAAAGTCTGTTTTTCGCCCTGGCGAAATGAAAACAAACGACAACAAGGTAATGCTTCCTTTGGTTCGAAATTATCAGCCTGAAGAAGAAATTATTGAAGAGGTTGTTGAAGAATACAAAGGTCCTACAGCTGATGATCTTCGCCGTGAAGCGGAAGCTTTTAAAAAGCAGTGGGAAAGTGAAAAAGAAAAACTTGCTGTAGATGCTCAAAAACAGGCTGATCAGATAATAAAAAATGCTGAAGATGCCGCCTTTAGCGAAATCAAACGACAGACAGATGCAGCTCAAGAAATAAAAGCTCAGGCAGAAAAAGAGGCAGAAGCTATTATTGCCCGTGCAAATGCTGAAGCTCAGCAGATTATTGCAGAAGCTCAGAGCCAGCGGGATTCTTTTGAAGAAGAAGCAAAAAGAAAAGGTTATGAAGATGGTACTCAAGAAGGTTATGCTGCAGGAAAAGCTGAATCTGAACGTCTTGTAGACCGTATGCATAAAATGCTTGAAGCTGTTATGCAGCGTAGAGAAGAAATTCTTCGTGATACAGAAACTCAGATTGTTGAACTTGTAATTCTTATGACTCGAAAAGTTGTAAAAATCATCTCTGAAAATCATAAGAATGTTATTATGGCAAATGTAATGGCTGCACTTAAAAAAGTTCGTACCCGAGGTGAAGTAACTCTTCGTGTTAATATGGAAGATGTAAAACTGACTTCAGAGCATACAGATGATTTTATTAAGTATGTGGAAAAAGTTCAGGGGGTAACCGTTCTGGAAGATTCATCGGTTGAAAAAGGCGGATGTATTGTTGAAACAGACTTTGGTGCTATTGATGCCCGCATATCAAGTCAGCTTACAGAACTTGAAAATAAGATTATTGAAGTTTCACCTGTAAAGAATATAAAACGTTCAGAAATAGCAAGAGAATCCTAACTGGATTTGAAAGCGCATAAAATCAGGGTGGGAAAATGCGTTCTTCTTATACAAAAGATTTTAATTTTACAAAATATCTTTCTTCTGTGATTGATGCTGAAACAATTCTCTATATTGGACGAGTTACTGCAGTGAAAGGTCTGGATATTGAAAGTGAAGGTCCTAGAGCTGTGTTAGGGGAAATGTGCACAATCAAACTTAATGACGGCTCTCAGCTTTTGGCAGAAGTTGTAGGTTTGGAAGATAGAAAAGTTAAACTTTCTGCTTTTGGTTCTACTAAAGGGATTGAAGTGGGTTGTGAAGTTGTTGCTTCAGGAAATGTGCTTCAGGTTCCCGTGGGAATGTCTCTTTTGGGACGTACTGTAGATGCTACCGGGAAACCTGTAGATGGTCTTGGAGAAATGATTCCGGAAACCTTTTATCCTGCCGAGGCAGATCCTCCGGATGCAATGTTGAGATCTGATATAAAACGTCGTATTACAACTGGGGTTCGAGCTATAGATTCTCTTTTAACTATTGGTAAGGGGCAAAGAATCGGTATTTTTGCTGGAACAGGTGTTGGAAAATCAACTCTTCTTTCTATGATTGCCAGAAATACTGATGCTGATGTAAATGTAATTGGGTTAATTGGTGAACGTGGGCGTGAAGTATTAGATTTTATTAAACGGGATCTTGGTGAAGAAGGATTAAAAAGATCTGTAATTGTATATTCTACAGGAGACCAGCCTTCTATTTGCCGCCTTCGGGCAGCATATGTTGCGACGGCTATTGCAGAATATTTCCGCGACAAGGGGATGGATGTAATGCTGATGATGGATTCTGTTACGCGTTTTGCAAAAGCTCAGCGTGAGATAGGTCTTGCTAAAGGAGAACCTGGAGCACAAAGAGGTTATACACCGTCTGTTTTTGAAATGATACCTAAGCTTCTGGAAAGAACAGGCACAAATGATAAGGGCTCCATCACTGCATTTTATACAGTTCTTGTAGACGGAGATGATATGAATGAGCCTATCTCTGATACAGTTCGCGGTGTTTTGGATGGACATATTATTTTGAACCGAGCATTGGCTAATGCTTATCATTATCCTGCTATTGATGTTCTGCCTTCTATCTCACGTCTTTCAAACCGTGTAACAGGAAAGCAGACAAAAAAAGCCTGTGCTGTTTTAAGAGGCTGGATGAGTACTTATCAAGCACGAGAGACAATGATAACTTCGGGAGTATATCAAAAAGGAAGTTCTCCAGAAATTGATGCAGCTATTGATAAACATGAAGATATTGAAAAGTTCTTGTGTCAGGAAGAATTTGAACCTTGTCCAATGAAAGATACGCTTAATAAACTTTCATTACTTACGGGTATTGAAATCCCTGAGTCAGAATATGCTGAGAATCCATCGGAAAGTAATCCTAATACTGAAGAAATGAAGAAAGTTTAATTATGAATAAATTTTCATTTGAACTGGAAAGTGTTCTTGAAATTAGAAAATTTGAAGAAGAAACTGCTCAAAGCGAACTGGCAAAAGCTCTGGCTGTAGAAACGGGGATTCAAAATAACTTAAATGCAGTTGCCGCTCAGTATGCAAGAACCAAGGAAAGTTTAAAGAATAATTTGGATGCTCAAAGTTATATTTCATCCCAACAATTTTTTAAAGTTTTGGATTTTCAGAAAGAAGAACTTTTGAAGAAACTTGCAGAAGCCAAAATGGTGTCTGAACAGAAAAGAAAAAATCTATTAGAAAAAATGCAGAAAGTTCAGGCTTTGGAAAAAATGAAAAAAATTGAATTAGAAAAATATAAAAATGATTTACAGCGCGAAGAAGATAACGATTTGGATGAAATTAATACAATCCGTTATTCTGCTGATGTTCTTCGCACTGAAGAATAATAAATCAATTTCAGTATCTGAAATCTGACCCCCCAATGAATTCTCTGATAATTGAGCGCGGAGGGACTACACTAGGCGGAATTGTACTGAACAAGTTTAAAAAGTTTAGAAGTTCAGATGCCTTTGCGTATTCTTTTTGGTCAGGTTTTACACATCGTAAAAGAGGGGCTGCATAGATTCTTAGAACAGCAAGTTCGTAATCCAATGCAGTATTCAGAACTGCATCTGCATTATTTTGATATGGGAAAATATGCAGTTTTTCTCCGTTGGTTACACTTTCCCACATTGCTATAGTACCAGCAGCACTTTTATTTCTGTAACGGGCATCACGGACAATTCGACGGATAAGTCTGTTGTCTGAAGTGGAAATACGTGCGTGATCATCAAGATTTAGCTGTGTTAAGGCAGAAAGATATATTTTGAATTTCAGTTCATCAGGAATTTTGGGAGTTAAACCTGGGTTTAATCCATGAATACCCTCCATGATAAGAATTTCATTTTCTTTAAGTTCCATTTTTTTTGTATCCTCAAAATATTGACTGGAATTATGAAAATCGTATGAAGGAAGTTGTACCGTTTTTCCAGAAAATAAATCAAGAAGATTCTGATTCAGTAAATCAATATCCAGAGCTTCCAGACATTCAAAATCTGGCTTACCATTTTTATCACGAGGACAGCGATCCAGTCCTGCATAATAATCATCAAGGCTAATTACTTTAGGAGTTATTCCAATTGCCTGAAGTTCCAAAGCAAGTTTTTTTGATGTTGTGGTTTTTCCGGAACTTGAAGGTCCTGCTATTAGAACTACTCGAACTGATTTTTTTTCTGCTATTTGGGAAGCAATATTTGAAATGTTTTTAGTCTGGAATGTTTCTGCAATGTCCACAAAATCCTGTGTACTGTGTTTAGAAAGACAGATTTCATTAAGGGAGGCAACTGTTGTAACTCCTATTCTTTTTCCCCATTTTTTGTATTCAGAAAAAACTTTAGAAAGTGCAGGCTGATCTTGAAATGGTGTCATTTCATTTATGTCTTTAGAAGATGGATATCGAAGCAGAAATCCATCTTTATATTTCATCAAATCAAATGTTTTTAGAACTCCTGTGGAAGGAACTACAGGACCATAGTGCTTGTCATAAAAACCGTCAATGTAATCCAGCTCAACTGCCGGCGGACAGTTAAAATCAAGCATTTTTCTGGTTTCTGTAAGTTTTTCATCTTCAAGAATTTTGCAGGTTTCAGAGTGTGATACAGTTTCAGTTTCAATTTCTATATTTTGTTTAACCATGCTCTTCATCTTTGAAAGAAGCATTTCTATTTGGTTTTGTTCGATTTCTTTTCCGTCATCAAAAGTATAAAAATAACCTCTGTCAATGGAACTTCCTACGATTAGTCGTTTCCCCGGAAAAATTTTATGAGCGGCACAAGCCAGAAGCAGGCAGAGGGAACGGCGGTATATTTTTCCGCCTTCAAGACTGTTGTCAATTATGGGTTCAATCTTACAATTAAAAATAATCGTCTCATTAAGTCCGAGAATTTGATTGTTTACAAAAGCTCCAAAAATTTTTTCTGTTGGAATACCTGTTTCTTGTATAAAGTTTTTGATAAGGGAAGATTTTTTTACCGAAATGGTTTTGTTTGGTAAAGAAATACTGATAAATTCACTCATAAGTTACCTCGTTCTTGAAATGTTTTCTTATAGTATAAGCCAAAAATTTAAGATTGTGGAAAAAAAAGGAAAAGTTTATATTGTATATTTATGCAAAAATTTGTATATTTATACATAAAGGAATACTTTATGGCTTAATAGCCGGGAGAAAA
>JABUUX010000057.1 GCA_021442965.1 Treponema sp. | reverse complement strand
AAAAGCAAAACATCTTTTAGACAATAAAAACAATTTTTTCATTGAATGGTAATCTCCAGTTTTTGAATAATTTTAGGAGTATAAAACATGATAAAAAATAAAAAATCTTTTTTTCTCATTCTGTTTTCATTTCTATTTTTTTCTATTCATGCTCAGCAGTTAAAAATTGCAACGATTGCACCTTCCCGTTCTGTTTGGGATGTTGAAGCTAAGAAACTGTCTCAAGAATGGGCAAAAGCTACAAACGGAAAAGTAAAAATGCAATTTATGAATGCAACAGCAATGGGCGGAGAGACTGGTGTTATTACAAAACTTAATTCCATACGTCCTGGACAAAAAGCTCCAATAGATGGTGCTATTTTTACAAACATAGGTATTGCAGCATTGGCTCCGGAAACCGATATTTTTACAACCTGTGCACCTTTTCTTTTTAGAAACCAGGAAGAAGTTGATTTAATCTATGACACTTTTGAAGATAAAATTCAGAAGGCACTTTCTAAAAGAGGTTATTATCTTCTAGGTACTTTCAGTGTTGGATGGGCATATTTTTATACTAAAAAACCGGTTCATACTCCCGAGGACTTAAAAACGCAAAAACTTTCCGTTGGCGGAATGGGACTTTCTACGCTTTCGGATACTTTTAAAGCCGCGGGTTTCAGAACAGAAGATGTAGCACCTGATAAACTTCTTCAGAGTATGAAAACACCCGGGGGAGTTGAAGGTTTTTATACCATTCCAATGTATGCTTACGCAGGACAGTATTATAAATCATTGCCATACATTCTTAATGTACCTATTTGTCCAGTTGTAGCATCTTTTGTAATTAATGAAAAAACATGGAATTCGTTTACAGATGCTGAAAAAAAATCCATGATAAAAGCTGTAAAAGATGCTGAAAAAGTTTTTCTTGAAGAACAGAAAAATGCAGATAAAGAATACCTGAAACTTTGTGAAGAAGGTGGTTGTACTATAATAACACCTACAGCGGCAGAATATAAAGTTTTTGAAGAGACGTTAAAGGGTGATGCTAAAGCTATGACTAAAACAGGTCTTATGGATCAGGAATTTTATAATCAGATTCAAAAGGTATTAAAAGAGTATCGCGGAGAATAAAATGCTGAAAAAATTTGTGGACCGGATTGCAGTTGCACTTGTTGGGATTCTTGCACTTTTACCTCTCCTCCTTAAATTTTTTCAGGGAGTTTTAAAAATTCCGGTTCCGGGTTCAGATGTTGCAGTACTGAACTTTGTTTTCTTTTTTTCCTGTATTGCAGGTATTATTACATGGCGGGAAGAACGTCATCTAAATCTTGCATCATTTACTGATAAATTTCCATTATGGTTTCAAAAAATTGCGAAAGAAGTTTTAAATTCTGTTACTATTTTTGTTTTAACCTCTTTATTTTTAGCTTGTATCTGTCAGCTTTCAAATAAACTTCAGTTTACTGATAAATTCTGGGGATTAAGTGTAAAAATCTTTTTTTCATTTCTCCCAGTTTGTTACCTTTCCATGATTATTATGGAAACTATAAACCACATAAAAAAAAGCAGTAAACCTTCATTGTCCTGGATTTCAACATTTATTGGACTATTTATAGCATTCTTTGCTTCTCAAAGTTCCATTACAGGAATTCTATATTATCTTTTTGGTATAGAAGATTTTCCTTTTCTTTTTGCAATAAATGACTGGTGGATTTCTTTTACACATGCTGCAGTTTGGATTTTTGTTATTTTCTTTATTTTTCTTGCTTTTCTAGGTCTTCCTCTTTTTTTGGTTTTAGGTGGAATTTCTTTTATTTTATTCTCTCAAAGCGGAGGATACGTTGACCAAATTCCAATTGAAACTTATAGAATTCTTACAGACAGAAACATTGCTGCAATTCCCTTATTTACTATAGCAGGATATATTCTTTCCCAATCCAGTGCGGGACGACGTTATGTAGATGTTTTTAAAAGTCTTTTTGGCTGGTTCAGAGGAGGAACTGTTGTTGCAGCTGTAATAGTTACAACTTTTTTCAGTACTTTTACAGGAGTTTCCGGAGTTACAATACTTGCTTTAGGCGGACTGTTAACGGTTGTTCTTACAGGAACAGGCTATGATAAAGATAAAGCCGAAAGCCTGGTTACCTCCAGTGGTGCCATAGGACTTTTATTTCCACCTAGTGCTGCAATAATTATGTATGCCTCTACAAATTATTTTTCTGTTGATGTAATCGAATTATTTAAAGGCTCTCTTATCCCAGGGCTTCTTATGGCACTTTCAATGATTGCTATGGGATTCTTTTTTGATCAGCAAAAAAACCGGCCAAAATTTTCAATCAAAGAAATTGGCATTTCCCTTTTTCATTGTATCCCTGAACTTTTAATGCCCGTTCTTATTTGTATTTTTTACTTTGCAGGAATTTTTGATCTTTTTGAAGTATCTGCATTTTCAGTAATCTATGCCTTTATTGTTTCTACATTTATAAGAAAAGATTTTACCATAAAAAAATCAATTGATGTTATCTCAGACAGTATTCCTGTATCAGGTGGTGTTCTCTTTATTCTTGGAGCTGCCAGTGGTATTTCATACTTTATGCTTGATGCAAACATTCCATATATTCTTACAGAATTCATAAGCCGTTTTATTCATTCTAAATATTTGTTTCTAATTCTTATGAATATTTTTCTTTTGATTATTGGGTGTATTATGGATATGTTCAGCGCCATTCTTATTGTTTCCCCACTTCTTCTTCCAATTGCTGAATCATTTGGAATAAGTCCTGTTCATTCTGCTGTTATTTTTCTTTTAAATCTTTCCATTGGATTTCTTACACCACCTGTAGGAATGGATCTTTTCATTTCTTCTTATGCCTTTAATAAACCAATGCCTAAAGTCATTAAGGGAATGGTTCCCTTCTTCATTGCTCAAATTATTGTATTACTTGGCGTTACATATGCACCTGTCGCATATAATGACATTAAAGTTTTCTCTGAATCAAAAAATGCTATTATTGAGCAAAATGAATTCTTCACTGAAGATTATACTCTAGCTGAGATTGTTGAGAATGAATTTTCATTCTGAATCATAAAACACAATTCTGCCCTTTTCAGCATCAATGGCATTATCAGTAACCCTTTCGTCAGTTTTTTCTATTGCTTCAGAAAAGCCTGAAAGTGCCGCAAAGGGCATAAACTGAGCCGCACGCTGTTCCATAGTAAGTAGAGGATGTGTTTCAGAAACATGATGTGGTAACTCAATCAAATCTTCATAATCACTCTTCATAAAACTTATGCCTTATGCCCCCCTATCTGCTGGTTACGGAGTATTGTTGTAGCTTCAGACTGCAAATCCATACACTTAAAAATTGCATTTTTACCATATTTGTGCTTCATTTCCAAAACCGACTCCTGCACAGATTTTTCTTTCTGAAGCTCATGCCGGAGATATTCTTCATATATTTTTGCTTTATCAAATTCACCAAAAAGATCCGGCTGTGTTATCTTTTCACTTTCAAGTTTATTTGCCTTATCTTCTGAAAGGATGTTCAAGGCACATATATTTATACGTCTTACAAGAAAATTTTTATTCTGAGTTATTCGTTCCAGAATTTTTTCAGACATTGAAGAAATAAGTTTTGTAGAACTAGTCCAAAAATTAAAAACACCTCTTCCACCTGCAGTTCCAGGAACCTGCTGCCCATAAAAATTGGTTTCAATTTTACAATTACAAAGACTGTCATAATCAGAACGAATGCCCGTATTTTTTAAATTAGAAATATCATAACCCAAAGAAATGAAAATCTGATTGGTAACAAGTTTTTTTTGTACAAGCCTTAAAGCCAGCTCTTCTGCCATTTCTTTTACCACTATTTTTGTATTTTCATAAGTATACGCATGTGGAAGCACCTGACCATTACTAAGGCTGTGATTCTTTGGCCGGTAAGCTTTTATATCACTGATTCTGCAGTTTTCAAACCCCCATGCATGATCTATTAAAAGCTCAGCATTTATACCAAACTCCTTATATAAAATATCTTCGTTATAACATTCATTTTTCTTTCCTACCGAACATCTTGCAATATCCCCCATAGTATAAATATCGTACTTCTCAAGCCTTCTGGCAGTCCCCTCACCAATTCTCCAAAAATCTGTAATAGGAGTATGTGTCCACAAAGTTTTACGGTAAGTTCTTTCATCAAGTTCTGCAATACGGACTCCATCCTTATCTGGAGGAATATGTTTTGCAACTATATCCATAGCTACCTTAGCAAGATACATATTCGGGCCTATTCCTGCTGTAGCTGTAATTCCGGTTTTGGAAAGGACTTTTTGAATCATTTTCATAACAAGTTCTCGAGCCGTACAGTTATAAAGAGTCAGATATCCTGAAATATCAATAAAAACTTCATCAATGGAATAAACATGAACATCCTCAGAAGCAACAAAGTTAAGATATGTTTCATAAACTTCGGAACTAACCTCTATATATTTTGCCATTCTGGGAGGGGCCGTAATATATTCCACCGGAGGCCAGGTCGTTTCATTTATTTCTTTAATTTTCTGTTTTACTTCAAAAAGACGCGGCCGACCCGAAATTCCAAGAGCTTTAAGAGAAGGAGTAACAGCAAGACAGATTGTTTTATCACTTCGCGAAGCATCGGCAACAACAAGATTTGTTGTCAGTGGATCCAATCCTCGGCTTACACACTCTACGGAGGCATAAAAACTTTTCAAATCAATAGCAGTATAACACCTTAACTCATTCATTTGTATAGTATAATAAAACCATATAAGGCAAAAGTCAAGCAAAAAAAATACTTGTTTTTGTATAGTAATTATCTGGAATATAAAAAAATGAAAAACCACCAAAAAAAGTGATAAAATTCAAAATATTTTAATATTCCATAAAAAAAACTCCCTTTATTCTGAAAATACCTTGAGCTCGGGTAAATCACCTATAAAAAAACAAAATAACAAAATGGGGGCTAAAATGAAAAAAGCTTTATCAATTTTTCTGGCTGCAGGTCTGGCACTTTTTGTGTTTACCGGCTGTAATCAAATATCAAATGTTGATTCAAATGAAGTAACAAATGAAGCAGACAGCGCCCGTTATGTTCAGAACTGGGGATTGTGGGACTCACTTGATTATTATAACACCGGTACATTCAACAAAGCTGACTGGACAAACGGCGGAATGTTTAACTGTGGTTGGACACCAAACAACGTATATTTCCAAAACGGACAGATGGTCATCAAACTGAACAATCAGTGGAGCCATGGAAAGCCATACTCATCAGGGGAATACCGGACAAACAATACATTCTCATACGGTACTTTTGAAACAAATATGATTGCTGCCAAAGGGGACGGTCTTGTAACATCATTCTTTCTTTACACAGGAAATCCGTGGGATGAAATTGATGTTGAAATACTTGGGAAAGATACAAGAAAAGTTCAGTTCAATTATTATGTAGACGGAGTAGCAAATAACGAAAAGGTAATTGATTTAGGATTTGATGCAAGCCAGGGATATCACAAATACGCAATTGAATACGGTAACGGATACATAAACTGGTACGTTGACGGAAAATGGAAGTGGGGTGTAAATAATACAGGACTAAACTCACCTTACGGAAAGAAAATGCCAAGTCATCCAATGCAGATTATGTGTAACCTGTGGCCAGGAACTGGTGTTGATTCATGGCTCAATCACTTCAATTACTATGGTGAAAAATACGCCTACTACGATTACATAAAATATACACCAAAATAATTCCTAAAAAAAACGGGCTGTCCTTGTAAATTCTAAAACTTCTGGGGCAGCCTTTTTTATATGATTTTTAATTTAAAAATCAGCCTACCCTCATTCCTGTAACATTTACTACAGCAACAAGTTTTTCATTTTCATCCCGAACGTTAATATTGTAATT
>JABUUX010000067.1 GCA_021442965.1 Treponema sp. | reverse complement strand
TTAATATACCTTTTTATCTTTTCTCTGTCAACACCAGATTTGTGTTTTTTGTGAAATTTTATAAATTTGTAAATATATACTTTTATTCCTTATTCTGTTATTTTCATATATCCATTTGCCTTCAAAATTTCCAATGTATCTGAGTAACCAAGATAAATCAAAGATTTTAATTTTTCTTTATCAAAATTTAGCGTACCTGTAACAAAATTACCAAGATCAACACTAGGAACAACAGGTATTACTTTTTTTCCTGCAGATTCGTCATCAGAAATGATGTCATAAATATCCTTTCTTTCAAAAGCAACATCATATTTATATTGCTCATCAAGTAAGGACCATTCCTCTGTTTTTTTGGGATTTGGAATTGCATTTTTTTTCATTTTCATTTCATCATGAAGTCTGATTTTTTCAGAAAGATAATCTACTTCATTCAAAGTTTTTGTCTTTAAATTCCAGAATCTGAGATCTTCATTGTCTGTCTTTTTAGTTTCTCCCAATTCCAAAAGTGCTGTTTCATATTCATTTTCAATGTCTGAAATAGCCTTCTGATAATCTAACAGCATCTGTTCTTGAGCATTTTTATGAACAGAAGAAATTTCCATTCCACTGCGATCTTTAAGGAATACTACAAATATTGTTTCAATTTTTTCATCTTTCAGTAAAGGCTTTATGTTTGTATTGTTACCACCAAACCCCGGAGTACCACCATCAATATATTCATCAGGCGCAATAACCACTCCATTTTCTTTTACATCTGACAGTGTTACAGAAGGAAAAACTCCGGGAATTGCAGAAGAAGCCATCATAATGGGAATGATATTTTCATCAGTCTGCTCTTTCAGAGAAAAAACATGCAGCGTTCCGCCATTCTTTTTTTGAACACAAGATATATAAATATCAGGAGAGGATTTATCTTTTATAACAGAAACATCTACCTTTTGCGATATGAGGTTCTCAAGATTGTCTCTGGAACACAACCCTGCTGTATTTTCATCGCCAATAAAATCAACCACGTAATCAACACCTTTGAATGCAAGATCAAAGAGAGTTGCTTTAATTCCTTTTTCTGCTATTTCTTTAACTGTATGTTTTACACCATCAACAGCCTTTTCCAAAAGAAGCTCATCTGGAGTAAGAATAGTCTTGAAGAATATATCATCATTCCATAGATTTTCAGATTCTTTTGCATTTAATGTAGAAACAAGTACAGCATTTAACGCCCCAACGCTTGTACCTGAAATTGCTTTTACATTGTTTGAAATACCAGCTTCTTCCATTGCCTTCCAGACTCCAATTTCATAAGCGCCTTTAGCTCCGCCCCCGGAAAAAACAATGCCAATGTTCTTTTTATTTTTTTGAGCCATTACAAAAAAAACAGCAGTAGCACAAGAAGCAAGTGTAAGAACAGACACCACAATCAGAATGATTAACCACAGTTTTACTTTCTTTTTGTTTTTAGTTTCTTTTTTACTTTCTTCTTCAACCTTTTCCATAACCTTACTCCCATAAAAAGTTTTTGCAGGTTATATCAACAACCGAAAAACTTTTTTCTGTGCTCTTACAGCGAAGCGAAAAAGCACAATCACATCTCCCATTTAAACTTTATTCATCCATTGTGATTTTATTTCCTGTGTACAGATGATAATATCTGCCCTTCTTTTCCAAAAGCTGTTCATGGGTTCCCCTTTCAATAATATTTCCATGTTCCAAAACAATTATCTCATCTGCGTTACGAACTGTGGAAAGACGGTGAGCAATAACAAAAGAGGTTCTTCCTTCCATTAGAGAATCCATTCCTTTTTCAATCAGTTTCTCTGTACGAGTATCAATGGAACTTGTTGCCTCATCAAGAACAAGGACAGGAGGATTTGCAACCGCTGCACGGGCTATAGCAAGAAGCTGTCTCTGTCCCTGACTTAAAGATTCGCCATCGCCAGAAATAACAGTATCATAACCTTCAGGAAGATTTTTTATAAAAGTTTCGGCATTTGCAAGTTTTGCCGCCTCGTATACTTGAAGGTCAGAAGCATTCAAATTCCCATAGCGGATATTTTCACGTATCGTACCTGTAAAAAGATGTGTATTCTGCTGAACCATACCAAGCGAACGGCGAAGTGCATCTTTACTTATTTCATTTATTGGAATTCCATCAAACAAAATTCTACCCTTATCTGCGTCAACATCATAGAACCTTGTAAGAAGATTAATTGTTGTTGTTTTTCCAGACCCCGTAGAACCAACTAAAGCAATCTTCATTCCAGGCTTTGCATGAATACAAACATCGTGAAGAATTGTTTTTTCTGGTTTATATCCAAAAGTAACGTGATCGAAAATCACTTCCCCCTTAAGCTGCTTCAGAGAATTATCAGCAGGATTTTTCCATGCCCACTCACCTGTAAACCCGAATGATTGAACCAATTTATCCTGACCGTCGGAATCTTTTGCATAATAAGAATTGACCAAAGAATATTCACCTTCATCAATTTCCGAAGCTTCATCTATAACACTAAAAATACGCTCAGCCCCGGCAAGAGCATTCAAAATAGAGTTTGCCTGCTGACTTACCATTCCAATTGGCTGGCTGAAACTTCTGGTACACTGAAGGAACGCAACCACAGAACCCAAATCCATTGTAAGAATGGCAGGAATAGATGGAACGTCTATCCCTTTTTTAGCTGCGTATGTACTCAATAATGCAGGTAAAATGGTAAGAGCGGCTCCGGCAATTGCAATAATTGCGTATTGTATATGTGAAAGATTATTATTTATCGGTCCAAGAATTGCTCCATAAGTATTTGCTTCTGTTCCGGCTTTTCTTAAGTTTTCATTCAATACAGCAAATTCTTCCTTTGCTTTTTCTTCATGATTAAAAACTTTGATTACTTTCTGTCCTTCAACCATTTCTTCAACATATCCGTTAACCTTTCCTATATTTTCCTGCTGTGCACGGAAATGTTTTGCACTGTTCTTTGCTATTACAGTAGAAAGCCACAATGTAAGAATAAGCGTCAAAACAACAAGTCCTGTAAGAGGAATACTCATTGTAAGCATCATCACAAAAAGTGAAACAACTGTAATAACAGAAGACATAAGTTGAGGAACAGTCATACTCATCATTTCTCTCAGAGTGTCCGTATCATTGGTAAAGCGGGACATGAGTTCACCGTGAGTATGCTTGTCGTAAAATTTTATTGGAAGAGTTTCCAGGCGTTTGAACAAATCGACTCTGATGTTATAAAGAACCTTTGTGGAAATTCCAAGCATAAGTCTGGAATTAAGCCATGAAGTAACAGCTCCAATTACAAACACTGCAAGTATTTGTCCCAAAAAAAACAAGAAACCTGAAAAATCAGGAACAGCACCAGGGTTTTCTTTTAACTGGTCAATAAGCGGCATAAGGTAATTATTTATAGCCGGCTTAATCATATAATTACCAAGAACTCCGGCACCTGAACTTAAAAGTACACAAAATATAACTACAATCCAAAGTGCCCAATATTTTCCCATATATTTTAAAAGACGACCAATTACTTTTTTGGTATCTTTTGGTTTTCCAAATCCTTTTGAATGTGGTGGCATTTTATTCTCCTATTATATCTCCTACGATTACTCTATATCGGCGTCACCGGATCCCTGTGACTGACTTTCATTTACTTCACGATATATATCATTACTCTTTAAAAGTTCTTCGTGAGTACCCACTCCATTTACAGTTCCGTTGTCAAGAACAATAATCTGATCTGCATCTTTTACCGAAGAAATGCGCTGTGCAATAATAATTTTTGTTGTTTCGGGTGCAAGTTCTTTCAAGGATGCTCTGATTCTAGCTTCAGTTGCTGTATCTACAGCAGAAGTAGAATCATCCAGAATAAGTATTCTAGGTTTTTTCAGAAGAGCACGGGCAATACAAAGTCTCTGCTTTTGTCCCCCGGAAACATTCACGCCTCCTTGTCCCAGCACAGTATCATAACCTTCTGGAAAACCCTCTATAAATGAATGAGCATCTGCGGCTTTACAGGCTGCTATAATTTCTTCATCCGTAGCATTTTCATTCCCCCATTTTAAATTTTCACGAATTGTTCCTGAAAAGAGGACATTTTTCTGCAAAACCATAGCAACAGAATCTCTTAAAACTGTAAGGTCATATTTTTTTACATCAATTCCACCAACTTTTACAGCACCTTCTGTTGTGTCATACAAGCGTGGAATAAGAGAAACAAATGTTGATTTTGAACTTCCGGTTCCACCTATTACACCTACAACCTGCCCTGATTTTATGTTCAGATTAATATTTTTAAGAACAAGTTTATCTTTCTTTTTGAAATAACTGAAATCAACATCTTCAAAATCTATACTGCCGTCTTTTACTTCGGTTATAGGATTTTCAGGATTTTTAACATCAATTTCTTCATCAAGAACTTCGCAAATACGCTTTACAGATGCAGTAGAAAGAACGATTCCTGTAAAAATAAATCCTATCATCATTAGAGATGAAAGAACCTGTGTAACATAAGTAATAAAACTGGTAAGTTCACCAACAGTCATTTTAGCAGCAAAAATCTTTTCCCCGTTTTCAAGAACTTGCTCCACAGGAATTACGACTTCCCTTCCACCAAGCCACATTACAATAATAATTGTAACATAAATAACCATCTGCATAATTGGCATGAGGAATATAATTCGTTTTTCTGCCTTCATCTGAGCTTTTCTTACATCTGCAGCAGACTTTTCAAATTTTTCATTTTCAAAATCACCGCGAACATAGGCTTTAACAACACGGATACCAATAAGGTTTTCCTGAATACGAGCATTAAGAGCATCGTATTTTTTGAGCATTTTTTCAAAAAGAGGATGAGCCATAGCCCCTATTACTGTAATAGCCACTGCAAGTATTGGGATAGCAACTGCAAAAACAACGCTTAACCTAGCATTCAATTTAAGAGCCATAATGGTTCCTGCTATAAGCATAAACGGAGCTCTGAAACACATCTGAATTATCATTCGGTAAACATTCTGTGTGTTTGTTACATCAGTAGTAAGACGGGTAACAAGAGATGCAGAACTGAATTTGTCTATATTGGCAAATGAGAAATTCTGAACCTTTCCAAAAAGACGTCTTCTCAAATTATGCGAAAAACCTTGAGAAGCACGTGCAGAAAAAATGGAACCGCAGCAACCACATAACAGCGACAGAACAGAAAGACCGACCATTAAAAGTCCGTAGGAAAGTACAACTGAAAACTGACTTTCCATGATTCCTTTATCAATAATCTTTGCCATTATGAGAGGAATAACTGATTCCATGACAACTTCTCCAATCATTGAAACTGGAGAAAGAATGGTATAGGCAATATATTTACCTTCCATGCCTTTTGTTATTTTTGAAATAGATGACATAACCTTAAATTTAATAAAATCAGCACTATATTACAAGACTTGTTTGATTTTTTAATTTTTTTGAACAGATTTTGCGTAATATTGAAAAATTGACTCTATATTGATGTATACACAAAATAACAGAGGAATATATATGAACGATAAAATATTACAAGCAAAAACAAAAAGCTATGCCTCAAAAATTGTAACACTTTACAAATACCTACTAATAGAGAGGGAAGAATTTTTTCTTTCCAAAAATATTTTAAAATCAGGAACTGCAACTGGAGCTAAAACTGCACAAGCATTCAAAGCCAATTCACTAAAAAGTTTTTGTAAGAAAATCTCTTCTGCAAAAAAATCAGCGGAAGAAACAGAATTCTGGCTGGAACTTCTGAATGAAACCCTTTTCATTGACGAAAATGAATTTTTAAATCTTTGGACAGAAAACCGGGAAATTATCACAACATTAAATTTATATTTGGAAAATAAAAAAGCAGACCTTCATTTTTATGAAAACCGGTCTGCTTATAATATGCAAGATAAGAAAGTATCTTAAAAAACATTTAGTAAATCATAGTACCAATACCGCGGTCAGAGAACATCTCGATAAGAAGCGAATGAGGTACGCGGCCGTCGATGAT
>JABUUX010000232.1 GCA_021442965.1 Treponema sp. | reverse complement strand
GCAATAACACTGTTTCCATGATGTTCAGCAATAATATCAATAATAACTTGAGGGAGATGAAGTTGACGTGCTTTTTCAACTCCTCTTTTAACATGACTTCTGATTACAGAAACAGAAAGTGAAGGATTTATATCATTGTGTTTATTTTCACCTTTCTGATTTTCAACAAAATATTCACTCTGATCAATCTTACCTATATCATGATAATAAGCACCAACCCTAGCTACAAGAGGATTTGCTCCAATTTCACGACATGCATTCTCAGAAAGCTGTGCAACCATCATTGAATGCTGATACGTTCCACTTGCTTGAACAAGCATATTCTGCATAAATGCATTGTTTAAATCTGAAAGATCCATAAGTCTGAAAACCGAAGCTGTATTAAGCATAAGTTCAAGAGGAGTCAAAAGACCAAGTGTAAGAAGTCCTGAAACAAATCCATTTAATGCAACACCAAAATATGTAATTCCTAATGAGCTCAAACTTTCATTTTTAATAACAGCAATAATAACACAGAAGAAAACTTCTGCAACAGCAAGAAGAATGGAAACAAAAATAATATCAATTCGTTTTTGAATTTTTCGAACAATAGCTGTTGCAAAAAGCGATGTACATAAAATATAAAGGAATGGGACAAATTCCCAGTCAGTGGCATTAAAAACTACCAAGGCACTTATAAATGAAAATATTATAGACGGTAGTTCTCCGTATAAAATGGACAAAAGAATTACACAAAGTGCCGCAGGAATAATCATGCAAATTGAAAATGGACTTGAAAATAGTTTAAATTTCCCACAAAGTGCTGCAGCAGAAAAAATCATAAGAAGAAAAATTCCTTCCAGAATAATTTCTCTAATTTTGACTTTTTTTCCTGAATTAATAAAAGCTGTAAGCAAATACCACATTACAGCAATTAAAAATAGATAAATTTCTGAATTTGCATAAGCTCTGAAATCAATGTAAACCTTTGATGATGCCATTTTTTCTAATTTTTCAAGACTTTCTTTTGTTACAGGAAAACCTTTTTTAACAATTTTTTCACCTTTTTGAATAGAAACTTCAGGAAAATTAGAATCAGCTGGAATAGTATTTGTAGCTGTAATAGTACGGTCCGAAATCATTCCAATTTCAAAATCCAGAGGATTAAAAGAGGCAACCGTTTCTGTAGTAGAAACTTTTAGAAAATTTACAAAACTAAAAATGGCAAATCCGACAAAAAGAATAATTAAGAAAGGATATTTTTTTTTGATGTAATCACCTGTTGCAGAGAAAAATACAGAGAAAATAGATTTTGAATTTTTATTGTTCTTTTTGTTCATCTTCATATGCCTTTACAATTTTTCGTACAAGAGGATTCCTTACAACATCATCACATGTAAGTTTCATAAATCCAATATCTTCTATATTACATAAAAGTTTCGTTGCGTCAATAAGTCCGGAAAAAACTTTTTTAGGAAGATCAATTTGAGTCTCATCTCCAGTAATAAATACCTTTGAATTCTCTCCCATTCTTGTTAAAAACATCTTCATCTGACTTTTAGTTGTATTCTGTGCTTCATCAAGAATAATTACAGCATTGTTTAAAGTGCGACCTCTCATATAAGCTAAAGGAGCAACTTCTATAATACCTGCATCTGTTAATCTTCTGACTGTTTCTGCGGGAACAATTGTCTCCATAGCATCTTTTAATGGCTTCAAATAGGGATCTATTTTCTGTGCTAAATCACCTGGCAAAAAACCCAGAGATTCTCCTGCTTCTACAACAGGTCTTGTAATAATAAGCCTGCTTTTATTATGATTTAAAATAAGCCTGAGTGCTTCAGCCACAGCAAGAAATGTTTTTCCACTTCCTGCAGCTCCAGAACAAAAAACCATATCTTTAGTCTGAAGAAGGTGAATATATTCTGCCTGCCCTTGAGTTCTGGGATAAACTTTTCTAAAAGCACCTGGAACAAGTACAGAAACATTACCCATATCAGTTCTTTTTTGAGTATTAAGAACAGATACTACAATATCGTCACTATTTTTGCCACCATCATTTATCTCATCAATAATACGATCTATTATAAATTGAAATTTTTGTCTGATTTCATAATCGTCATTTTCTATTGAAAGTTCATTTCCCTTAGAAAATACAGGAACACCTAAACTTTGTTCTATTAGTTTTAAATTAGAATCATTTATACCGCAGACACAGGAAAGAATATCACTGTCTGGTATAACTATTGTAAATTCCTTTTCCATACTCACCCTTGTTTAGTCTAACTTCCATTTGCCATACTCGTCAATAATTTGAGTTTTTATTGCCTCCATAGGAGCCCAAATAATACCAATTGAAAGATAAGGACTGAAATCGTAATATTTTGAACCATTGTCTTCTGTAACAAGACGCGGTTCAATTTTACAAGACATATTGAATTTCCAGTCATGAAGATTATGACTCATAGTAAGATTAAGAGATTTTAATTTAAAACCAGAGGCCTTTCTTTTTGATTCATCATCAAACCGGAAAGAGTCAAATAAATCTATGAATAAATTTTCTTCACCACCTATCCTTCCCTGATGGCCAGCCATTGTCTGAAAATACCTGTAAATTACAGAGTTTCTTGAAGTAGAAGAAAAAGTTAAATCAAAAAACTGATTCAATTTAAATGTAATAGAAGGACTAAAAATAAAATAACTGTTCGTTGGTTTTAACAAATCAGCTGTAATACTAGTATTAAGAGCAAAAGAAAAAGAAACTCTGTTTTTCCAGGAGTAAAAAGTTTTTGAAGAAGGAGCATATGAAAAAGAAAGACTGTATGGTAAGAATTTTTTATCTTCTTTTTTTGTTCCAATCTGCTTCCATCCTATATCCTGAATAAAATCATATGCAAACGTATTACTCATAGTGTAGGAAAAAGACAGTTTATCCCAGGAAACAGAAGTTTTAAAACTGTCCGGGACATTATCTTCCAGATTATAATTAAATGATTCTGTAACAGTTAGTTTAGATTTAAAAAGATCAATAGAAAAACTTGCAGACTGCTGAATTGGATTTTTAACCCATTTATCTTTTCCGTTATCAGTTGTTTTATAAAATCCGCCTGAGAAATTAAAAGAAGTGTATGGAAATGATAAATTTAGTGTTGCAGAATATTTATCATCAAGTGGTGGTAAAGCCGCACTAAATGTAAGAGATTGTTTTAAAGTGTTATTAAGTTCATTACCTGCAAGAACTACACTTAATGTATTTACAGTTACAGACTCTTTGTCTGTCCAGTCAACACCTTTGTTATCCCATTCAGGATTATCCACATCACCAATAAATTCACGTCTAAAAAGTTTGATATTTGTATCCCACGTAATACCAGATTCACTTACAAATGGAAGATAGGTAAATGGCTTAACAGATACTTTATTGGTATTAAGAAGATCCTGCCGTTCAGCCTTATAGTCAGTATTCTGGATTGACTTTGCAGATGATTCACTATAACCGCCAATATCAAGATCTGTTGAAATAATGGGATGAGCCTGCCATACAGGCTGATATGAAAATGAATTCGTCATGGAAAAAAAACTTCCACCATAACTAAGTTTACTATTTAAACTGGCAGGCATTTTTATTGTATACATATAAGACCTGTAACGGTCCCAGGTAAAATCTTCTGGAGTTTTAAGACCATTCGATGCATAAGAATATTGAGTTGTAATATTTGGATTTATAGAATACCCCAGTGAATATTCAATTCCGGGAATTTCACTGGAAGACGGAACAGTAAACTTCAATTCAGGTAATTTTAAATTATCTATAAATCTCTGTTCTGATTCTGTGGTGTCTTCACCTTGATTATTTTCATTAACAATCACATTCTCTGCAGTAGTCAAATCTGAAATATTTACTAAAGCAAAATCATCTTCCGCTTTTTCATCTATTAGAACATCATTTTTTATTTTATCTTCCAATTTTTTTTCAATTTCTTCATCAGACATTAAAAGCTCAGGTTTGAAAAGAGAAACATCAAAAACAGGTTTATCTGAATTATTTTTGGAAATCTTTTTAAATGGATACTGAAACAATGTGCCGGAAACAGAAACATTTCCTGTTATTGGAGTAATTTGTGAAGGATAGAAAAATCTTCTAGTTGGAGTATATACAGCCCAGGAATCTTTATTAATTGACTTAAGTTCTGAATTTTGAACGGAAGAAACATTTATTGAAGAAGTTGCACTTAATAAAACAGAACTGATATATGGTTTCATAAATTCCGGAATATTTGGAGAATAACTTGCATTTGCCTGCCACGTAAAAGAAGATACTTCTGAAGAAGAAGTTTCATCTTTCTTTTTTTCAACAAGTTCTTTAACACTGCTTATCCAGTTTAAATCTTCAGATCTCTTTCTAAAGTCATATGCATAAAAAGGGTCTGAATAAATTGGAAGACTTAAAGAAAATCTGAATGGTTTAGCAAGTGAAAATTCTAAATTTACTCTATACCTGAAAGGAAGATGAATTCCCATAAAATTTGAATCATCCCAGTATTTTTGACCAGCACTTGAAATATTTGTATATATATCCTTATTTTTGAAAATTGTATTACTGAATCCAAGATCAACAGTAAAAGCAGTTTTTGATATATAACCGTTTTTGGGAACAAAGTTTCCATCCAGACCAACCAAAAAACCAAGATTTGAATACCAGTCACCTATAATCTTTAAATATTGAGACGAATCCCCCTTGTAATCTTCTTCAAGATTATGAAGAACTATTCCTTCTAATTTTTGCTCCTTTAATGAAGATGGTTTCATAAAATTATAAAGTGAATCCAATGCCGCATTTGCATCTGCATCATCTCCTTCTGTAGATGAGGAGGAAGAGGAAGAGCTAAATACATTACTTTGTGTATTCAAAGGTTTTCGACCATAAAGGTACGCTGTTGTCTGAATGTAGTAGCCTTCCCTCTGGCGGTATCCAAAAACAGGATTAAAAACAAGTTCATCTTTAGGATAATAAAAAGCAGGAAGATATAAAACCGGAACTTTTCCAACAAAAAGAAGAGCATTAAAAAAAGCAAACTCACCGCCAGATAAAAGCCACATTCGGGAAGCATTTATTTTCCAATGAGGATCTTCATCATCACAGAAAGTCATACTCGCATTTTTAAAAGAAAGAACATTCGTTTCAGATTTTCCAAATAAATCTGAAAAAACCACAAGGGTGGAACCAGATGGAAGATTAATGGCATCGCTTTTTGTTTGAATAACTTTACCGCCATCAAAAACTCCCTCAAGCGTTGATGTATTCATTATAAGAGTTGAAGCCTGAATATCATCATCACCGGAATTATTACCTTTTGTAATAAGATGGACATCCCCGCTTGCGTAAAGCATTTTTGTTACACGATCATATGAAACCCTGTTTGCAGAAACATTTGTTACAGTACTTCCTTTTGTAACAGAAAGAACTACAGCCCCATCCAAAATAATTGTTTCGTTTCCTGTATCCGGATCTTTTTTATATTCAGTTTTCTGAGAATTTTCAATTTTTATTGTTGTAATTTCTTCTTCTGAAAATGCAGAAAAACAAGAGAAAAATAAAAGAAATGAAATAAACAAAAATCGCTTCATATTTATTTTTCCAGAACATCCTTCAGAAATATACCAGTATAACTTTTTTTACATTTAACAATATCTTCCGGAGTTCCTGTGAAAATAATATTTCCACCGCGGAATCCACCTTCAGGACCTAAATCAACTATATAATCACACTGTGCAATTACATCAAGATTATGTTCAATCATTAACACAGTATTCCCCTGATCAACAAGACGTTGAATAACAGACATAAGCTGCTTTACATCAGCAAAATGAAGCCCAGTAGTAGGCTCATCCATAATGTATAAAGTCTTTCCTGTTGAAACACGTGCAAGTTCATTGGCAAGTTTTACACGCTGAGCTTCACCGCCCGAAAGTGTAAGTGCTGACTGTCCAAGCTGTATATATCCCAGACCTACAGATTTTAAAGTTTCAAGTTTGCGTGAAATATGAGGAATTGA
>JABUUX010000142.1 GCA_021442965.1 Treponema sp. | reverse complement strand
ACCCACGACCCCGAGATTACAAATCACGTGCTCTACCAGCTGAGCTAAGGCAGCATTTAATTCCGAACCATTCGTGCTTGGAATGATTGATATATTATAGATTCAAAAAAAAATAGTCAATACCTTAAGGTCTTTTTTTTAATTATTTTTATTCAGTAAATTCATAAACAGAGGAATATACTCTTTTTTACAAACTTTATCCCATAGATATTCGTCTCTAGTTAATGAAGCACCTTTTTTTTGCATTTCGTAGACATCATCTGTTTTATCTCTAAAAAAATCGATTGCATTAAAAATTTTTTTTGCAAGATTTTCTGGTGTATTTCCTTCATATAGAAAACCTGTAACAGATTCTATAATTTTATTTAGTCCACCAGTTTTATGTGCAATAGGAATAGTACCATAAAGCATGGCAGTAAAATCTTCAAGACAACATGGTTCAAAAAAACTTGGCAGAATAATAAAATCACCGGAGGCAACTGTAAGCCTGGCTGCTTTTTTATTGTAACCATTTAAAAATAATATTTTTCCGGCATAGTTTTCTGATAGTGCAAGTTTTATAAAAATATCTTCTATTTGTGTTTCACCTTGACCTGTAATAATTATTCTTATTTCAGGATATTTTTTTATTATTTCAGGAATAGCATCTGCAAAAACCTGAAGTCCTTTTTGTGTGGCAAGTCTTCCCTGATAACACAAAAAAACTGATTTTTCGAATGCCTTGGAAAGAAATCCATATTTTTTTATATCAATTAATAGTTCAGAATCATTTTCACTAATTTTTTCTAAAAAATACTCCCTGTTCTTATATTTCCCATTTAAATCTCCCTTTTCCGGACAAAACTCATACGGTAAGAGTGATTTTGAAGGTACTGCCGGTTCATATAAATCTGCATCAATACCGTTAGTAATACCAGTAACAGGAATATTTTTTGATGAAAAAATAGAAGCCAACCCGTCAGTTTCGTGGTTAAATATCGGATTTGTAATTTCTTCGGCATAATAAGGAGAAACAGTTGTAAGCAGTGCCCCATATTCACTGGCAACTAAAAATGGTTCAATTTTTTTTCCATTCATGCAGTCTTTAAAACAAGTTTCAGGAAAAGATGATAACCAAGCTGCTTCACTTATATCTTTATATTCATGATGATAGAAAGGCCCTGCATTATGAATTGTAACGACAGTTCTTGTATCGTTTAAAACATGATTTTTAGATACAAAAAAAGGAATCATTGCGGTTGATGCATCCTGACAATGAATTATATCTGGAAGATTTTCTTTCGAAATACAATTAGCATATTCACTGACAGCTTTTGAAAATAATGTATCTAAAAACTTTGAATCTTCATGACCAGAACCTTTTTTATGTAAAGAATTGATTTTCTCTTCGTTAATAGTATAAGTATAAATTCCTTCTTTTTCTAAAAATACTGAATGATTTATAAAAACGATGTTAAAATTGTAAATCAAAGATTTACAGGTTGAAAAAGATACTGATTCATTTTTGCCGGCAATAAATATATTAGAATAAAAAACATTTTCTTTAAAATCTTTTATCTCAGATAAGGATGTGCAGCCAAAGAATGGCAGAAAAAGCGTAACATCACAATCATTATTAGAGAATTCCTTGCAAAGAGAAAAAGTTACGTTCTTTACTCCACCTGCTTCAAGGATTCCTGAACATTCGTAACTTGCAATCCAAATCTTCATGAAATTTTTCTATCCGGTCTTAATTTTTGAGCATCTCTCAGATATATATTAACAGGCTTAAAATCATCTGGTGTACAACAAGTAATTAAAACACGAATTACTTTTTCCATTCCACCTTTAATAAAAGCTTCCTGACTGACAAATAAAGCAGTTTCTGAACAGTCTATACAAGTTTGTGAGTCTCTTAATGCTCGAGCAGCATTGTATTCATCTAAATCTTTTGTCATTGTAAATTGAATTGAAATAAGATCTGACGAGTTTAAATGATTTTTCAAAAACAAAAGATTACACATCTCTTGAACAGCTTCGGTAATAGATTCTTTTGTATTTTCACAAGTAACAGCACCTCTTACAGCACAGACTTTGGACATTTTATTCTCCTTCTTCAGAATCCACAGATTCTGAAGATTTTTGTTCTGTTGGATTACTGTCACTTATCGCTTTGTTTGTTTCTTTAACGATATCAGTATAGGATTTCATTCCGATTTCAGAAAGAATTTTTCCTCTGTATTTTTCATATAATTCATAATCAGGAATTTTTGCTCGGGTTAATGCAATAACGTCAATTTCAATTTCAGGATAACGTTCATAAAACTTACATTCCTTAAAAATATCAACAATTGTAACTGATTCTGGAATAAAATGACTGTCATTAATTGCTTTTTGCAGATAAAAAGCAGAAGCATCAGAAGCAATAAGATCAGAAACAGATGACAGATATGAATCTAAATCTTTAGAATCTGTAACCGTTCCTTTTTCCATGAGAGAAACGACTCCATTGGGAGTTGGATGAAATTCAATTGTAAAATCAAAACTATATTTAAAATCAAAAGTTCCTCCCATTGAGTAAATTTCTGCAGATGGAAGTTCACCTTCAATTTTTTTATATTTTACCACAGGTTTTAAGGAAAATTTTACAAGAGATGCATTTTTAGGAATTAAAAACTCCGGACTAAATGAAAATTTACCTTTTACTACAGGTTCTTTTTTTATACCATGAAGTCTTGAAACAACTACACCACAGTGATTACTTTTAACTTTAATTTGTGTCCAGCATCTGAAAAAACAGAATGCACCTAAAATAAAAAGTACTGAAACCAAAGCAATAATTTTTTTCATAATGGACTTTATATTAATTTATTAAGTATAATAAAACAAGTTAAAGATGAAGGATTCTATAAGAAGCAGCTTAAGACTGCTGTACAGACTTACAAAAAATATTGTTGCTCTTACTGGAATTTTTTCCTGTTTTTTGGTTTTCTTTTATGTAATGGGTAATTTTCAAGTGTTTCAAGATTCAACACAACAAATAATTCTTTCTGCTTTAGGAGTTTCTTCAATTTTTTTTGGACTTGTTTCTCTTGCGGGGTTTATTGAAAGTTTAATTTTCTTTTTTGTAAAAGGTGTTTTATCTTTGAAGAAAAATTTTCTTTTTTTCTTTCTAATGATTATTTGCCTTTTAATTTCATTTTTTTTTATTTCTATTAGTTTGGTTTTACGTGTAGTTACTGAGGGTATATGAAAATTATAATCAATCCTCTATTAAAAAAGTTTTATAAAATTTTTGAAGAACACGGTTTTGAAGCATATCTTGTAGGTGGAGCTGTTCGTGATATTCTTTTGAAAAAGCCTTGCTCGGATTGGGATGTTGCTACAAATGCTACCCCAGAACAGGTTATGTCCATTTTTAAATTTGTCGTGCCAACAGGAATTGCTCATGGAACTGTTACTGTTCATTTTTGTAATTCTGAAATTGAAGTAACAACTTTTCGTACAGAAAGTGATTATTCGGATGGACGTCACCCGGATACAATTTATTATGCAGCCACAATTGAAGAAGATTTATCCAGACGTGATTTTACAATGAATGCAATTGCGGTTAATCTTAAGAATGGAAATATTATTGATCCTTTTGGCGGAAAAAAAGACATCAGGAAGAAAATTATCCGTACAGTTGGTAATCCTTCAGATCGTTTTTTAGAAGACGGACTTAGACCTGTAAGGGCTTTAAGATTTGCATCAAAATTAAATTTTGTTATAGAAAAACATACATTCTCAGAAATATCAAAACTTGAAGTTATAAATAAAATAAAATCAATATCTCTGGAAAGATTTAGAGATGAATTTATAAAAATGATGACTTCTGATAAACCTTCTGTTGGTTTAAAACTAATGGAAAAAACAGGTATTCTGGAAATTTTTATACCAGAACTGACTTATTGTCGTGGATGTATACAGGGAGATGAAAGAGGATATCACGATTTTGATGTTCTGGATCATCTATTTTATGCTTGCGATGGTGCCCCTTCATCAAAAATTAAAGTTAGGCTCGCGGCTTTATTTCACGACATAGCAAAACCTCTAACAAAAAAAATTGTAAATACAACTGATAAAAAAACAGTATCGGAAAAATCAGATTCTATTGCAAATAAAGATGAAATATATACTTTTTATAATCATGATATTGTAAGTTCTGAAGTTACACAAAATATCCTAAGACGTCTTAAATTTTCAAATGAAGAAATCTTTCATATTTCTCACCTAATAAAAAACCATATGTTTCACTATGAACCTTCATGGTCAGATGCAGCTGTAAGACGTTTTATAGTACGTGTTGGTCTTGATTACATAAATGATCTTTTTGACCTAAGAGTTGCTGATGTTTATGGTATGCATAATAATCCTGTAAACTTAAGAAAATCATATACATCTGAGAATCTTTTAGAACTTCAAGACAGAATTAATAAAATAACTGAAAAACAAAATGCTCTGTCTTTGAAAGATTTAGCAATTAACGGAAAAGATCTTATTTCATTGGGCTTTGAACCTGGAAAAAAATTAGGAACAATATTAAATGAACTTTTTGAAGTTGTTTTGGAAGATCCCGAAATGAACTGTCGAGAAAAATTATTAAATATAGCCCAAACATTCAGATAAAACGATATTTTTATATCTAAATTATAATGCATAATTCACGCTATAGAATTATGCATTATAAAATTAATAAAACTATATTTTCATATTCATTGCCGTTCTAACTTCATCAAGTGTTTTTACCCCAATTTCACGTGCTTTAGCAGCACCTGTAAGCAGCACTTTTTGAATATAAGCTGGATCAGCTTCAAGTCTTTTTCTTTCTTCTCGGAGCGGCTTAAGCTTTTCATTTAATGCTTCAGTTAGAGTGTTTTTAAGCATGCCTCCACCACCTTCTCCAATTTGAGAAGCTATCAATTCTGGTTCTTCACCAGTACAAAGTGAAATAAGTGTAAGAAGATTTGCAACTTCAGGTCTGTTTACAGGGTCATAGGTAATATTTCTGTCAGCATCTGTTTTTGCTTTTTTTATTGCTTTTGCTGTTTCATCTTCTGTCCAGCAAAGCATAACGGCATTTCCTCTAGACTTACTCATTTTTTGGCTTCCATCTAAACCAAGAATCATTGGAGTTTTTGCAAGAAGGGCTTGAGGTTCCGGGAATACAGGATCTTTCCCTTGACAGAATTTATTATTAAATCTGCTTGCAATAGTTCTTGTCATTTCAAGATGAGGAAGCTGATCCTTCCCTACAGGAACAATATTTCCTTTACAAAAAAGAATATCACATGCCTGATGAACAGGATAAGTATACATACCGGCATTAACATTTTTAAGACCGGCACTTTCTATTTCTTCTTTTACGGTTGGATTTCTGGAAAGTTCAGCATTTGAAACCAATGTAAGGAATGGAATCATAAGTTGATTACACTCAGGTACATAACTGTGAGGATAAATAATAACGTCCTGCTTTTCAGGATTAATTCCTGCTGCCAGATAATCTATTACTAACTGTTTTGTATTCTGACTGATTTGGTCCCAAGCATCATGATCTGTAAGAACCTGATAATCAGCAATTAAAATCATAGTTGGAACACCCATTCCGGCAAGTTTAACACGATTACAAAGTGAACCAAAATAATGTCCTATATGGAGACGACCTGTAGGTCTGTCCCCAGTAAGAACTCTGTATTTTTTAGGATTTACCAGAATGTCCGCTTCAATTTTTTTACTGCGTTCAACAGCTGCTTCAAAACTTTTATTAATATCTGTGTACTGAATTTCACTCATAAAAACCTCATGCATTTTTCTGTCATTAATCTTTGTGTTTACGACAAATAATATTTATCATTATTTTATCATAAATATTTAAAAGTTTCTATTTGCTGTATTTTATAATAAAAAAATGTGTTATTCTTTAATAATGAATGCAGTTGATGTTTTTCAGGATTGGCTGAATCAGTATCTGAATTTTGAACATAATCCTAAAAAGGGTATTTTTTGGCTTGAAACAATAAAATTTTTATGTGAAAGATTTGGAAATCCAGAACAAAGTTTCAAATCATTCCATATTGCAGGTTCAATGGCGTTC
>JABUUX010000412.1 GCA_021442965.1 Treponema sp. | reverse complement strand
TGCCTTATCCTCTGGTTTAAACCATAGTTATATGGGGTATCTTGTTGCAAAAAAATGGAATCTTCCTGACTCTTTGGCTTCGACCATACTTTTTCATCACGACCCTATTTACGCTCCTCGTGAAATTTCCAAATCAGTTTCCATTATTTATATTGCTGATATGATGGCTCGCTACAATGAAAAATCCATAGACTTTTATCAGGTAGATAAAACTATTCTTAGGCAGTTTAATATTATTACAGAAGAAAAATTTGCCAAGCTGGCATCAATGGCTGAAGAAGCCTACCTCAAAACCCGTTAGTTTTGTTTCAAGGACTCCACCCATTTCTGCATTAAAATTCCAAATGCTACTCCAACATTCAGACTTGCTTTCAATCCTTTCATTGGAATTGTTACACGTCCATAAGTGGCTCGTTTCAAGGCTTGAGGGCTAACTCCTAATTCTTCAGAACCTATAATACAAACACCTTTTTTCGGAAATTTAAATTCTTCTATTGGTGTACCGCCCGTTTCCAGTGCAAAAACAGGAACGTCCTCCGTCAGTTCGTCTACAGATTTTCTTTCATAACCCATAGTTTCTATACATCCCATTCCACTTCTAATAGCTCTGGGCTGTTCCGGATCTACACAAAAAGGAGAAAGAATCACTTTTTCAGCGCCCATTCCTTCTGCGGTACGAAAAATACTACCTATATTAAAAGGCGAACGAATATCTTCTGCATAAACACAAACTCCCGGAAAACATTCTCTTTGCCTTACTGTACCGTCTTCTTCTAATGGAGATTTATGAGGAGCTATTACTAAATCCCATTCTGCAGGGAATGTTCCAATTATTCTTAAAAGATGATTCCTTGCTGTATTGCAGAGCCTTAGTTCATCAAAAGGTTCTGCTTGAATAAGACGTTTTATTTCTTCAGCTGCTTCCTGCGGTAGTTTTTCATCTTTCAGAAGCACCTCTGCTATTTTTTTTGTATAAGCAGAACGACTCATATTTTTGAAGGAATATTCCGTTCCCTTCTCTGCAATGCCCGCAATATCCCTTTCAAGAGCCCCAAAAGTAAGAGCCAGTTTACGGCGTTTCTGGCCGCCTGAAAGTTCCGCTAGTTTAGTTGGTTCAATCATGTGTAAAATCAGTATGCAAGCTTAATAAGGTCAAAAAGGTCATCAGATGTCATTGACCTTGGGAGTTTGTTTACAATTTCAATCTGACCCGCATCTTCTGCAGCCAGAGCCAGTTGGTCTACAGTAAGTTGAAGATCTTTCAGTCGTGCAGGAAGATTAGCCTTTGCAATTCTTTGCCTGATATTTTCTGCCAGTGCATGAGCGGCTTCCATCTGATCGGTTTCATCCCCAACAATCTTCATAAGTCTTGCAAGTTTTGCAAGACGTTCAGCTTTAAATTGAATTGCATCTTCTACCACATACGGAAAAAGTATTGTTGAAACAAGAGATTTTGGAATTTTATAACGTGCATTTATTGTCATAGAAAGAAGAGAGGCTACACCCAGAGCACTGGAACCATTTGCAATTGAAGTCATAACACCACTTTGTGCCAGTAGTATTTCTTCAGGCGTTGTAATTTCCAAGCTTGTTGCTCCATCCATTGCATAGCCTAGAAGCTCCATTGCTTTTTCTACAAACATATCACTAAAAAAATTCTCTTTTTGAGAAATATATGCTTCTGTTGCCATACACATTACATCAAGAGACATTGAAGCTTTCTGATTTTCTGTAAGTGTAAGCATCATATTTGGATCTATAAGAAGAAGTTTACAGATATTATTCTGAACATGAAGCAGTTTTGTCTGATTGCTTCTGGAATCTACAACCGGAACTTCAGAAGTAAATACAAATGACTGTCGGAAAGTAGTTGGAACACATATACAAGGAAGTGCCGCTGCTGTTGGTACAGCTCCATCCACAAAAGTATATAATCCGTGAGCTTCATTAAAAAGTGACGATACAAGGCGCCCCATGTGCATGGTCTTCAAACCTCCCACACAAATTACACCATGAATATGACCTTCTTTTGCCAATGTAAGTGTACGCTGCAGAGTTTTTGTTGAACATCCGTCCGAAAAATCACTAAATGTAAAATTTTCTATCTTCCTTTCATTTAAAGTCTGAATAATTTTTTCACTTTGATTAACTTCAGAAAGAATTGGATCCATAATTACCAGATAACGGGTTCCCCATTCACGAACAAGCTGCCCGAGTCTTGTTGTAGTATAAGACCCCAAAATTACATTCGGTGACATTCTGAAAACAAAATCTGCCATTCTTTTTTCCTTTATTTCTAAAACAAAAAAGACGGGAATCCCCCGCCTTTTTTATAGATAAATTTAATCTTGTAATTTAGTTTACGGCTTAAAGACCGAAACTGGCCAGAAGACCTTCTGCGGCTGACTGATACACAGCGTTGCTCAGATAAGACGGATCTTTTATTTTTGCTTTTACTTCTGCAACTCTGTCTGCACGAACATCAGGTGTTTCGTCAGCTACTTTTTTAAGGTAGTATGCCTCAGCTTTAAGTCTGGCTTCATCAGAAACTTCAATAGAGTCAGATCCTGCACTGTATTTAGCAACATTTTCTGCTTTTTTTGTGCTCTGAACGTTGTTTAGAGGATTTACTCCACCAATTCCTTTTATCATCATATCGTCCTACCCCTCTGCCCTTTAATTATCGGCAGAATCTTCAGAATTCTGAATACTATTTTTATCCCCGGCAATGAAAACTGCAAATTCACCTTTGATAGACTGACGGGATGCATAGTTGTCCAACACTTCCTTTGCACTCCCGCTCGTAATCTCTTCGTGAAGCTTTGTCAGCTCACGGCCCACCACAATACGCCGATTACTATCAGTATCGGCAATATCTGTCAGCAACTTTACAATTCTGAACGGAGATTCGTAAATAATTACTGCAGCTCCGCTTGCCATCAGTTCTTTTACTCTGCTACGGCGTCTTCCGGGCTTTGGAGATAAAAATCCTTCAAAAATAAGAGTTTTACCACCTGCTCCAGCCACACTAACCAAAGTAGCAAATGCGCTTGCTCCTGGAATTGGAACAACATTATAGCCTGCCTCTCGAACACAGTCGCAAAGTACAGCTCCCGGGTCAGAAATACCTGGTGTTCCGGCATCAGAAGCATAAGCTACCGACTTCCCTTCGCAAAGCAGCTGGATTATCTTTTCCGAAACCTGTTTTTCATTCTGTGCACGGCAGGAAATAAGCGGTTTTTTTATCTCCAAATGATTCAAAAGCTGGAGAGTATGTCGCGTATCCTCGCAAGCTACAAAATCAACATTCTTGAAGGTTTCTATTGCCCTAAGAGTAATATCACCCAAATTTCCTATTGGTGTGCCAATAACATAAAGTTCAGCCATAATAATCCAAATGCTAAAAAGCACCTTTTTATATTTTATTCTGAAAACCGCTGAAACACAAGAGTTATATATAAACCTTGAAAATCGCAAAGATTTCTAGTATTTATAGCGTTTAATGGAATAATCACCATTATTCACGGTCAAAATAACAAATTCTCTTTGATCCAAATACCCCTGAATTACATGTTCGGTAAAATATTCACCATAACTATAGTCCACTTTAGATGAGTGAGCATGTCCGGCAATGTAACACATTGTATTTGTTCTGGATAAAAGTGAGATTATCTTATCCCTTTCATTACGATTTTGTAACGAAAAATACACAATCCCGTCTCCATATATCGGATAATGTGAAATTACTATCTTAGGATTAGGATCTCCCATTGAAAGCGTTCTAAAATGCTCAAATTGTTTGGATCCTAAAGTTCCGTTTCCTGTATCCAAAAAATACCAGCTTATTTTTTGATTATTTCCTGTTACAAATTTATAGGCAGAAGATTTCTGATAAACAGTATTTTTCCAGTTATCAAAACCGCTCGCGTACAAATCATGATTTCCAACAACTGAATATAGATTCAAATTAAAATCATTTAAAAGTTTATTTTGAAGTTCTGCAGAAAATTTTTCGTAATTCTCTTTTAACCCGGTTTCTACTAAATCTCCGCAACAAACTGCAAATCTTAGTGGAGTTCCTGCACTTTCATACTCATTTTTTATTTCTGAAAGTTTTTTAAAAAAATCTTCATCCTGTCTTGCTCCGTTTGAACTGCTTACACGGCCAAAATGTGTATCAGTTACAAAAAGAACACTATAAGAATCTGAATCATTAAGATTTGGCGCAAGGTTCCCGTCATTCAAATTTACTAAAGAGTGACTTCTTTCATTTACTTCATCATTTCTTCCAAAAAGTTCATTAAAACCATATTTACAGGAAGTGAGTAAAATTGAACTTATTAAACAAAACAGTAATTTTTTCATCAGAATGTATACTCCATGCCCATTCTCATAATAAATCCGTCAAAATAGGAAGAAAGTGTAAAGAAGTCAATTGTTCGGGCGGCGAACTCTGCTGTTCCCTTAAAATTTTCATTAAATTTATAATCAACTCCCAAAGTCAGTGTAGGCGTTATAAATTTTGGGTGATGGAAAAACTCAAAGGATTTTACTTTAAAATAGAACTGACTTTTATCAAAAAGATTCCAATAAAAACTCAATCCGGTGGCAAAGTCAAAGTTACAGATTGCATTCACATTTTTTAATGAAAAAATCTTTGATGTCTTTAATCCGCAATAAAGTTCACAGGACATTGTAAAAATATTTTGCGTTGTATAAAAAAACTCCAGTCCTAAAAAGGTGTCTGTTGCAAAGGTTTCGTTTATCAAAAGTTCCAAACAGAAAAAACCACGTGCATCTGTCATAAAATGACCAAAATCCAGAAAGCGGTATGAAGTATCTATTCCCATAGAAACCGTCTGAGCCGCCACCTGCATTTTTACATCTCCAACAAAATTTGGAAACTCAAGTCCATATCCTATCTGTAAATGGTAATAATCCGGAGCCATGCCATTATCTGTAATCATACCCACCGTAGCGTCTATATGATGAGAAAAAATAGATTTATCAGATAACTCTTCTTCAGCAGTTGCAAAATTTAAAAGAGACAAAAAACAAAGAAGAAGAACAAATATTCTTTTCACTATAAAACCTTTACCTAAATAATTGCTTCTAAATCAAGTTCACAAGCAGCGCACGGTACTGTAATTGACCAGTTTTCCAGAACCTGAGGGTGAACTTCACCAAACACTCCCACTTCCTTTCCGTCAACAATCAACGAAGCCTGACGACCAGGAATAAATCTAGGGTCAGATGCTTCTTTTACTTCATATTTGTGGTCCAGGAAGTAAATAAGAGATGCTACTTCAGAAGCAAGATTATTGAAGTTTGCTTCAGCACCGGCATAAAGGAAACCTAAGTGATGGCGGGTTATAGTTCCTGTGTTTTCATCTTCTTTAAGATATGCAACTTTTCCGATTTCAAAAATTTTATGAGGGAAAATTGCATTCCCTGATCCGCTTTCTGCTCTAAGAAGTGAAGAAATAATTTCAGGGCGGATAAACTGATAGTTTTCACTCATTGGGTTTGCAATTTCAATAACCTTTGAAGCATCAATCATCATATTATCGATGTAATCTTTTTTGCTTCCAACATAATTGAAAATCATTTCCTGGTAGCCTAGTCCTACCATAAGATCGCGTGTTTTGCGGCTGAACTGAGTCAAAGGTGAAAGGCGTCCGATTGTAAATGAATTCGGCTTCTGTGATTTGAAGCTTGAAAGATTCATTCCAATCATTACGTCTTCAATAATATCAACTTCATGAAGGAAATCATTGCGGTAAGGTGCCGGCCAGAGAGTAATTTCTTCTCCGTTTGTTTCAACCTTACTTCCCATGCGTGTAAGAGCATCTACAACTGTAGTCATATCAAGTTCTGACCCCAGAAGTTTGTTTACAGCTGCCAAAGTTGTTTTTGTAGATGGCTGGAAGTAATATGGAACAACAATATCTTTTCCAAGACCTGTATCATACGGATGTTTACAAAGAATTGGTTTGATTTCGTATCCGGCATCGGCAAAGTCACAGGCAACGATATTTGCAGAAAGAATCAGGTTTTCAATATTGTCACCGGTAAGTTCTACCATTAAATCTTTATCGCCAACCTGAACAGCACC
>JABUUX010000261.1 GCA_021442965.1 Treponema sp. | reverse complement strand
ATTTTTTACTCTTGAATTGTTAGTAGGGTATAAAAAATTGGAAAGAATTAATTTTCCATTTTTATTAAATGCCGGACGTCCCATAAAGCGACAGATAGAATATACTGCATCACATATATTAATTCTTAAGTTTACATTTTTTTCAGAAGATTCTTCCGAAATCAGTTCTAAAGCAGATAGAATTTCACCTTCAGGGTCGTAGCCGTTTTTTTCGAGCCCTATAATCAGAGCATTTTGGAGCGTAGGATTTTTTTCTTGTAAAAGTATTTTTGCTGTTTGATAAGAAAAATCTTTTGTTCCATATAGTGGTAGCTGTATAAAAACAGATTCTATATCTTTGGGTGCTGTTTTAAAAACAGTGTTATTTGTTTTAATGCCAAAATCTGTTTCATTAACACTTTTTAAATAAGCTGAAATAAAACTTAAACATTCAGAAGTATAACTAATTTCTTCGTTTCCATAGAAGCCGGATCTAAGTTTTTCATATCTTTCTTTACTTGCTAAATCTTTGTTAAATGTATGTTGATATAGAGTATCATATAAACTTGTATCAATTGTGTAGTAATTATTATATTTAAGCATCGCATAGTCTTTTGATTTTTTCATAGGAGACTGGCTAACTACGTAAGCGTCAATCGCCCAATTATCTTTACATATTACCAAAGTGTTATTTTGTGTGAAAATTAGATAGGTCCATCTGTTTTTAGATTGTTTATCAGGAAGATTTCCGGACCAAAGTTCATTTCCATCGTTTGATAAATAAAAGGCTTTGGATTGGTCTGAAATAAAGATTCCATTTTCTGTAATTTTTGTTTCTGAAAGTTTTATTAAATTAATATTTTGGTTAATAAAGTCTGAAATTATGGAACCTGATAAAGCATTAATTAAATAAAAATGAACACCTTTATCTTCAGTATTTAAAAGCCATATAAAATCAGAACTTATATCTGTAACAACTTTTTGTTTCTTTATTTGTTTTTGATTTAGAGAGATAACATATTTATTTACAGCTTTGTTTTCTTCCAGCGAAAAAAGCCCCGAGCTTCCATCAGAAAAAATTAAAAATATACCTTTTGAGCAGGAAAATGCTTCTGTAACTTCACCTGCAAAAATTATTTCTTCCAATTGTTTTCCAAAAGGAGAAATTCTTATTGCTTTAGTTTTTCCGTCTAAAAGATTTTTTAAGAAAACTACAATGCTTCCATCAGTTAATGTCTGAACAGGAATAATTGAAGTGTCAGGTAATTCCATTGCCCATTTTGCAATACCGTTTACTCCATAACATATAATATTGTTTTTTCCGCAAAGGAAAAATCTTCCGTCCCAACCTTCTATTGGTTTTTGAGTAACTTCAAAGTCCAATACTTTAGACCATATTGCACTTCCAGATGGATTTACCAGGGTAACCTTTTTTTTTGAGTTTGTAATTAAAACTGTAAAATCATCTGAAACTGTTTTATAAATTGTAGAATTATTAATAGGAAAATTTTTTTCCCACAGTATCATTCCGGAATTAGAAATCGATATAAGAGTTTTTGCATCCGTAATACCAATAAAACCATAAGATGTTGTTTCTGGTTTTTGTAAAAATGTTCCACCCATAACCTGAGACCATGAGGAGTTTAAGTTTGTTAAATCTGTTTGTGGGTATGAAAAGAACGGGAGCAAAAAAAACAGGACTAAAATAATTTTATTTTTCATTTTAATTAGATTTCCTTAATTCAATTAAACTTTCAATATGAGCAGTATTTGGATAAAAATCTAAAAGATAAACATTTTTAATTTCATATCCGTTACGAACTAATACTGCTATATCTCTTCCATGTGTTGCAGGATCACAAGACATAGAAATAATCTGTTTTGCTCCTGATTTTATAAGATAATTTAATACAGATTTTTCCATTCCACTTCTTGGTGGATCAATAATAATAGAATCAAAATAAGGACATGAAGATGATGCGTTTTTAACCCAGTTTTCTCCTGAAAAACCATAACTTTTATGTTTCTTACCTGCCATATTAATTTCAGCCATAACAAGAGCATCCCGATTGTGTTCTACTAAAGTTACTGTTTTTGCTTTATCGGATGCAAAAACAGATAGAGAGCCACAGCCTGAATACATATCCAAAACATTATCACATTCTGGAAGAAGCTCTCTTATAAGTTCACATGTTTTTTCAAATACAAATAGATTTGACTGAAAGAAGCCCCGAACATCAAATGTAATTTTTTTGTCTGATATTTGTACAGTAACGTAGGATTCAGGGTTTGAGGCAGTTCCAGCAAAATAATGATTTTCTTTATGTTTAATTTTTTTAGAACTTTTTTTAGATTGTATAATTTTATTGACATTTTTTTCATCAGGTATATAAATAACAGGATTTAAAAAGTTTTTACCGTTTGAATCAATCATCTTTTCACTTCCAAAGAAATGACATCTTCCTAAAGGTCTTAAATCTTCCGGTGTATTTTTAAGCCAGTAATTTATTGGAGATTCTGCACAAAGACAATTCTGAATTCTTATAACAGAATTCTTACGCTTTTCATTTAGCCCCCCATCTGTTAATTGGAATCTTGCTCTATAACCGAAAGAAGGACCGGAAATAATCTGAATTTTGTTTTTTGGGAACAAGATTTTATTTTTGTCCATCATTTCCCAAAGAATATCTCGTCTTATTTCTTCCTGTTTTTTACTTTCAATATGCATTAGATTGCACCCTCCACATATACCATAGTAAGGGCATTCAGGTTTGACCCGATATTCAGAACATTCCAGAATATTAACAATTTCAGCCATATCGTAATCATTTTTTTGTTCTGTAATTCTTATTTCAAGTTTCTCATTCGGACAGGCAAAAGGAATAAAAACGTTTTTTCCGTTAATTTTTGCTAATGAATTTCCCCCAAATACGATTTTATCGGTTATAATTGTTTTAAGTTCCATAAGAACAGTATAGAATAAATTAAAACAAATATGAATGAGGCTGAATATGAAGACAAGAAGTTTTTTTCAGAAGGTAAGAGACGGAGAGGAAATTTGGGTAAATCAGTGGCTGCCGGAAGACGATGAATCTGTAAAAGGCGTTGTTGTTTTTCATCACGGACTTTGTGAACATTCAATGCGTTATGAAAGTCTTGCTACAACTCTTTCAGAGAACGGTTATGTAGTTCAAGGTTATGATATGAGAGGTCACGGAAGAACTGCAGTTAATGATTTAGAAAAGGGGAGCGGCATGTTTGGTAAACTTGCCGAAAATAACGGTTTTGATATTGTAGTTGATGATTTGAATGAAATGATTGATAACGTAAAAAAGGATTACCCTGATAAAGAAATTACACTTTTGGCACATTCTTTTGGTTCTTTTGTTGGTCAGGCATTTATTGAAGAATATGGAACAAAAATCAATAAATGTCTTTTAATGGGTACTTCCGGTCCGAACCCAATTGCAGGAATAGGCTGTTTTATTACAAAATTTATTATGTTTTTTAAGGGTAAAAATAAATCAAGTAAGTTTTTATATAATCTTGCATTTGGATCATATAATAAAAAAATTGAAAACCCAAAAAGTAAAAATGCATGGCTTACAAAAGATGAATTTGGTGTTCAGTTATACGAAATGGATGAATGGTGTAATTTTGATTTGACAACTTCATTTTATAAAGATATGACTCAGGGACTGGTTCGAGTTCATAGTAAAAAAAATATGAAAAGGATTCCAAAGGATTTGCCACTTCTTTTTGTTTACGGTTCTGATGACCCTGTTGGAAACTATGGTAAGTCTATAAAAAAATTAATATCTATTTACAAAGAAAATGGAGTCAAAAATATAACTGAAATTATTTACGAAGGTGACAGGCATGAACCTCTTCACGAAACAAATCATGAACAGGTAGAAAGTGACATACTTGAGTGGATTGCTAAAAAATAATATTATCATTCTATTGTGTTAATCAGATACGGTACTAATAAGTTTGGAAAGCCTGTTCAGAAGGCTGTGATATATACAAAAGAAGAACATAAAATCTCAAAAGATAAAATAGACCGAGATGCTGTTTATATTATTAACAGGCTTCATGATTCGGGTTTTACTTCATATATTGTAGGTGGAGCGGTCAGAGACCTTATAATAGGTAATGTTCCCAAAGATTTTGATATTGTTACTGATGCAACTCCATCCAGAATAAAAAGACTTTTTAGAAATTCTCGGATTATTGGGAGGCGGTTCCGTCTTGTTCATGTAGTTTTTGGGGATAAGATTTTTGAAGTAAGCACATTCCGTTCAAATGAAGAAGGTTCCGTTGGAAATGAATTTGGCTCCATGGATGAAGATGTATTACGTAGAGATTTTTCAATAAATGCACTTTATTATGATCCGTTAACCGAACAGGTTATTGATTATGTAAATGGTGTTAATGATATAAAAAAACATGTTCTTCGGCCTGTAATTCCATTAGACCGTATTTTTGTGGAAGACCCTGTTAGAATGATTCGTGCTATAAAGTATTCTGTTACTACAGATGCTAAGATGTCCTTTTCTTTAAGATCTAAAATACGTCATTCTTCAAAACTTTTGTCTCAAATTTCTCCTTCCAGACTTACAGAAGAACTTTTAAAAATAATTAATGGAGGCCATTCTGCTAAAATAATACATGAAGCTCTTGAGCTTGAAGTTTTTATGTATTTGCAACCATGTGCTTCTGATCTTATTTATTCCAATAAAAATTTTGAAGTTTCATATATGAAAAGTCTTGAACAGTTGGATTATCTTGTAAATAACGAAAAAGATGTAAGACAGGGTAAAAAATTGTTCTTCCTTATTCGTGATTTTGCTGAAAATCTAACAGATTGGAAAAAGGAAATAAAAAATAAAACAAGTCCTGTAGAACTTTATGCACGAACTTGGCGCGAATGCAGGAATTTTGTCCTTCCAATGAATCCTATAAGAAAAGAACTTGAGTACGCAGTTAAAGAAGTTCTTCAAGATTTAGGAGTTAGGGTGGCTTCTCCCAAAAAGAAAGGAAAAAAAACTGATACCCAGGAAGATTAAATATCTAATTCTATTTATCTTTTTGTAATTTTATCAATAATTATGCTTACTTCTTCTATTAAAATGCCTGTAAAGGATTCAATTTGGTCAATTATGTAAGACTGTAACTTGTGAATTTTACCAGTAAGTTGTGTACCAAATGGAACATCAATAGTAATTACAACTTTGTATCCGTGAGCATCAGTTTTTATGGAGATTTTTTTTATAATGATATCCGGTTCACTTTGATTTACACAATGCATAACCATTTGAGTTAAAGCTGCTTCAGAGATTTCTATGCGACCTTTTTTAGAAAATTCCGGTTTTACAACAGATTTTTCAATCATTTTATCCCCGTTTTTAGGTTTCATGATACTTTTTGTTGGTGCAAAAAACTCTCTTAAGGAATTTGAAAATATTTGAGGATAAGATTTTTTTACTTCAATTGAAGGGACTGGAATTACATGTTTTCCCTCTACCTGACGGGATTTTATAGCCTTTTGGATTTCTTCTTCTGTAGCAATATCTTTTATATTTATTATTTTAGATGGTTGTGGAAGCTGAAGTCGCATAGCAATCTTCATTACCATTTTTTCAGATGTTCCTAAAAGTAAAATCTTTTTTAAATGTGATTTTTTCAGAACTTTAGCAACCTCATCTCTTTGCTCTTTATCATCAAAAAGGGCAGCACGAACAGCTCCCATATATGTTTTTTCTTTTTTTGCTGTATGTCCTGCAACAATTTTATCATCAACAATCAAAAGTCCGTCATCAATAATTGCATGGATTCCATGTTCCTGAGCAATCATTTTTGATCTGAAAGATTTTCCCGTTCCACTTTCACCTACAAGTGCAAAAACTGAAATCGGGCTAAATTTTTCTTTGATTTTTTCGATAAAACTCATAAATAAATTATATTCCAGAAAATTATGTTATTCAAATAAAAAATTATGATTAGATTTACATATTATTTCAGTTGGCAGCTCTAAAGGATTGTCATATGGAAATTCCAGTTTTTCTGCGTGAAGGTAAAAATCTTGTTTTAAAGCTGTATTTTTACTTCCACCATAAGCTGTATCCCCAAGTAATGGATAACCATGAAATGCACTTTGACTTCGAATTTGATGTGTACGTCCAGTTTTAATGAAAAATTGAACTAGTGTAATATCTTTCCCCATAAATTTACTGTATTTTATAGGGTAAATTTCTGTAACTGCTTCTTTTCCTGTTTCTTTTGAAACTTTTACAGTATGAAATCTATTATCTGAATTTTCTTTCTGAATAAAATCAA
>JABUUX010000311.1 GCA_021442965.1 Treponema sp. | reverse complement strand
GAATCTCTTGGAAAATTTACTGACGACTGCCTTAGGGAAGGGCAAAATCTTTCAGCTGATTTACATGAAAAACTTTGTAAACTTGACGAGTGCGCTGAAGTTTTTTCAAAATGGCAGCCGGAAATGGAAAAACATTTTAGGGAAATGATTTTTGCAAAATTTCAGGAACTGCTTTCCGATAACATTGATGAAAACAGGATTATGACTGAAACTGCCGCAATGGTTGTAAAATATACAATTAATGAGGAAATTATAAGGTTAAAAAGTCACTTAAAAGCAATGCGTTCTGAAATGAAAGACAATCCTTTTCCTGGAAAAAAACTTGATTTTTTATGTCAGGAAATTAACCGTGAAATCAATACTATTGGAAGTAAGAATCAAAGTGCTGAAGTTGGGAAGTATGTTATTACTGCAAAAGATTCCATTGAAAATATCAGGGAACAGGCTAAAAATATAGCCTGAGTTTTAATTCTGATTCTGCTGTGCTTTAAAACTTGCCAGCAGATTTTGAAGAATATCATGTCCCTGTTCTTCTGATACAGGTTCATTTGGTTTATGATATTCAACAAGATTTGATGGAATTTCATCCAGAAATCTTGATGGTTCGCTTTCAACTACAGACATTTGATGTCTTCTTTTTCTACAGGAAGAAAGAACAAGTTTGTTTCTGGCTCTTGTAATGGCAACGTAAAATAATCTTCTTTCTTCCTCTACATCTCCTGCATTTTCTTCAACGCTTCTTGCATGAGGAATTAGGCCTTCTTCTACACCCGCAATAAATACTACAGGGAATTCAAGACCTTTTGAGGCATGAATTGTCATTAAGTTTACCTTTCCTTTATCATTTTCATCATTCATATCATCTCTGGAAAGAAGCGTAATGCGGTTCAGGTAATTGAACAAATTGGGATTTGAATTATCAGGATTGTTTTCCCATGTTTCCATTGAACTTAACAGAAATTCTATGTTTTTAAGTTTAAATGCATAGGCTTTTTCACTTTTTTGATTTTCCAGCATCAGGTAATCTTTATAATTAATTTCTTCAATAAGTGAACGAACTTTTTGATGCAGACCTCTTCCGCTTAAAAGTTTTGTTCTGTTAGTTTCAATTATCGTTTGAAAGTTTTGAAGGTCTTCTTTTACTGCTTCATTAGCAGGAGAAAGATCAGATTCAATAAGCCATTTTATGGCGTTCCAAAGTGTACATCCATTGATACTTGCAGCATCATTCATTAATTGAATCGTTGCTCTTCCTATTCCACGGCGAGGGGTATTTATAATTCGTAATAAATTTATATCATCATCATGATTTGCAATTACACGAAGATAGCTAATTACATCTTTTATTTCTTTTCGTTCAAAGAACGATGTACCACCACTCATAGTGTAGGGAATATTATTTTCCAGAAATGCTTCCTCTAAAAAACGGCTTTGAGTATTTGCCCGTATTAAAACTCCAAACTCATCATATTTTCGTTTTTCTTCCATGGCAATGCCTAAAATTGATTCAGCTATAAAAGATGCTTCATCCATTTCATTTTCTGGCATAAAAATTTCAATTGGCTTTCCGCCTCCGTTTCCACTCCATAATTTTTTATCTTTTCTGTTAGTATTATGGCTGATAACTCCATTTGCAGCTTCAAGTATTGTTTCTGTTGAACGGTAATTCTGTTCCAGCCTTATTTCCTGTACATTAGGAAAATCTTTTTCAAAAGAAACGATGTTTTGATAGTCTGCACCTCGCCATGAGTAAATTGACTGATCATCGTCTCCGACTACAGCTACGTTATCCTGTGCCAGAAGATGCATTAGTTCATACTGCTGATGACTTGTATCTTGAAATTCGTCTACCATAATGTATTTGTATCTTTCTTTATAGCGCTCCAGTACATCCGGATGCTCTTTAAATAATTTGATTGGAAGAACAATAAGATCGTCAAAATCAACTGCGTTATAAAGTTTCAGACCTTCCTGATAACATTCGTATAAAGGTCTGTACATGTCATTTGCAGTTTCCCAGTTCTTTCTTCCTGTTTTAATGTTTGAAAAAAGATTTCCAAGCATATAAGTATCCAGTGCGTCAGCTGTGTACTTTAATTCTCGTCCACATTCTTTAATTAGAGCAGTTCGGTCAGTTTCATCATAAATGGAAAAATTTTCACGAAAACCAAGTTTATCAATGTCCTGTCTTAATACTCTTACTCCAAAAGCATGGAAAGTAGAAACAGTCAGATTTTGTAGTTTTTTCCCTGTTAATTCTTTTATCCTTGTTTCCATTTCTTTTGCTGCTTTGTTTGTAAATGTAAGTGCAAGTATCTGACTTTGAGGTATTCCAGAATCAAGCATATGTGCAATGCGGAATGTGATTACACGGGTTTTACCACTTCCGGCTCCCGCAATTATGAGAATTGGTCCGTTTATAGTGCTTACAGCTCTGAATTGTTCTGGATTTAACTGATTTTTTAGTTCTTCGAGGTTAATCATAATTATTAATAGTATACCGAAAGAATTAAAAAAAGTGTGTTATCTGCTGTTTTTTTCTTCTGCTTCTGAAGCACGAAGATAAACAGGTCCATCATATTCCTGTAATGGCTTTGCACCTTGTTCTATCATTTTTTCGGTAAGGGAAAAAAGAGAATCTGTGGCAGGAGGAATAGAGGATGGAACTCTTACCAGAATTTCTTTTAGTAAAGGTGATACTGTTTCGCAGAAAACAAGTGAATCATCTTTGGCACCTGAAAGAATAATTTCCTTTGAATCTATTTTATTAATTAGTGATGCAAGTTTTTCGTATGGATAGTCGCCTTCAGGGAAAAGTTCATTACCTTCTTTATAAGCACAAGCATAAAATCTATCTTTTTTAGCATCAATGATAGAAATAACAACTTTTCCTAAATTCATAAAGGGATAAGCATTTGCTTTTAAAGTTGATATTCCATATATATTTTTTTTTGTAGAGCATTCTAATGCTTTTACAGCTGCAAACCCAAGCCTTAGTCCTGTAAAACTTCCAGGTCCTTTGCAAATAGCCATGTAATCTAAATCAGAAGTTTCTATTCCAGCTTTTTCCATTACATAAGTAATTGCAGGTAGAAGCGTTTCTGACTGCTTCATTCCTATGTCAAACGAAGCAGTTACAATATGATTATCGTTTTTTGCAGCAACTGTCAGTTTTGTAATACTTGAATCAAGAGCAAGACCTTTCATTTTAAATTTCTCCATTCTGCCAGTTTTCAAGGGTAATGACTCTGGATCCATTATCTTTGGGTTCTAATTTTAGAATGATTGTTTTTTTGGGGAGTGCATCCATGATTTTTTCTGACCATTCAATAATTGAAACACCTTCTCCATAAAGCATGTCATCTGTACCAAGATTTTCAAAATCATCAGTTCCTTCAAGTCTGTATACATCCATGTGGTATAATGGCATTTTTCCCTCATATTCCGAAATAAGACAGAAAGTAGGGCTTGTTATGGTGTCTTTTACTTCCAAAGATTCTGCAATTCCTTTAGTGATTGTAGTTTTACCAGCGGCAAGTGTTCCCTGCATGGCAATAATATCACCCCGTTTTAGAAGACTTCCAATTTTCCTTCCCAATTCAATTGTTTCTTCAGGTGAATTAGTAATAAATGTTAACACGGTAATCTACCTTCTTTATCTGCCTGAAGGATATATTCTCTAATTGCTTTTTTTACAGGAATAACTGGATAATTTATAGTATCTGTAAAAGATAAATCAACATTTCTTTCACCTAATGGTGTTGTTTCTATAGAGAAAAGAAGTTTTGGCTCTATGGTAGATGTGGGAAGCTCAAGGACACAATTACACGTGTACTTGCGAAGATAGAAAATATGGCTTTCTTCTCTTTCTAGATTTCTGAATCCCAAAACTTGCATATTAAAATTATATCAGATTAATTATCCTAATTCAAATAATATAAAAACTACAAAATGAGTTTTATTCCTTACTTAATTCTGTTTTTTAAGAGCCAGAGCAATTGCTTTTAGTCGTGGGCAAATCTCATATTCACAAAGATCTCCTACAAGAACTGTATCATTGTTTTGAAGTGCCTGTTCAAAATCTGTAAGAATAGGTGAAAATTCCTCAAAGAAATCGCTGAAATTTTTCCCATCGATTGATGTGTTAGTAAATGTTTCTGGGAATAGAGAAGCAAGAGCTGCAATGTGACAGAAATGGTCTATGCTGTCAGCAAGACTCTTAATGATTTCGTTTGCCTCTGAAGCTTTCCCATTAATGTATTTTGAAGGAACTTCTTCAACTTCATCTGAAAGTGTATCAAAAAGTTCAGATAACTTAAGAAACGATTCTTTTATTGCATATTCTGTAATAACGTCAAATTCAAATTTTGTGTCATTGGAAAGAAATTCTTCTGATTCTTTGTCAAAGATATCAGCTGTTATCTGTTTCCCATTAACTTTTATTCCAATAACTGCGGCTTTATTTGCATCACATTCTTTTGCAAATGAAGACAGTACATCCCCTACCGTTTTTTCACCTTCAATTTGAACATCTATTTTTTCAGTGTTTACAAAAAATTCCATTTTTCTATCCTTTTATTTATTATTTTGCTGCTGCTTTGTAAAGTTTGAAATTTGATCTTGCTGTGATTGCAGACTGCTTAATGAGCCTTCCATTTGCCCATATTTATTTCTTAAATCTGCTTCCTTGTCTGCAAGCTGACTTTCTAAAGTTGCTATCCTTTTTTCTGAACTCTTAATTTTTGTGTCTAAGGCACTTGTTTTTAAAGCAAGAATTCCTCCAGTTTGTGTATAAGCTCCTATTTGTTTGTCTAATTTATAAGCAATGCCAGAGTCTATAATAAGGTCTCCGTCTGAATCATATCCGAAAATAGTTTTAATATCATCAAGGTTATTTTCTAAAATGTTATCTAATTTTTTTTCGTCAATTTCCAAATATCCTCTTAGTCTGGATTGAGAATAACTTCCAGTAAATCCTGAAGCATTTGTTGAAATGCCAATTTCTGAAAGCATAGTTATTGCAGCTTCGTCAGAAAACTTATAGTTAGAGGAAATAATATTTGACATGTTTGTCTTTATAGAGGTGAGTGAAAATTCAGTTTGAAACATTCCTAATTTTTCAAGCTCTTTTGCTTTTTCATCATCTGTAAGATATTCAAGTTCATTTACAAGATCTTCTTTGTCTTGTGATAAAATATTTATTTCAGCAACTGCCTGATTGTATTTTCCCACAAAATCGATTAGAGCTGTTTTGGAGGCTTCAGAATCAGGTTTAACAGAAATCGTTGCTGATTTTTCAGTTTTTTCATGAAGGTGAAGTGTTATTTCAGGAACAACATCATCTATATCATTTGTTGACCTTGTAATTGTTATTCCTTCATATTTAATTATGGCGTCACCTGCAGTAGTAATGGCGTTTATCGGTTTATATCCGGTTTTTACTGAAGGATCGTAAGTTTCAAAATTTGAAATTCTGACAGAATGTCCTGTGTTTCTGTTCCTGATAGCAATTGATGATAGTCCTTCGTATTCCTTTAGCGCCAAATCAACTTTAACTTCTTTATTAAGAACATCTCTAGTAGGGACTAATTTTTCGGAACCGTCTTTCATTACGGCATAAATAAGACGTTCAGATGAAATTTCTTCAAGAATTTCTCGTGGAGTATCGGGCATTTTTATCTGAGCATCAGAAGCAAAGTTATCTATAGTGATACCACCAAATTCTGCGTAACCGCTCCCAGGAAGTTCTGGGCTTTGGGCTTTTTGGTTTAGGCCTACTGTAATATCTTCTGTTTTGTTTGTACTTACAGTAAAAGTTATATGATTTTCAGGATTTGCTTTTACTTCAGAAGGAATGTCTGCTTTAAAAGCACCTCTTGGTTCTATTTTAAAATAATTATTTTCGTAAGTAACTTTTTTAATAGAAAGTTCTGGCATGGATTTCTGGTCGCCAAAGTCTTTTGGGGGAACTTGAGAAATTTCTGTTATTGATTTTCCGAATGTTTGGGATTCGTTCTTTGCAGGGCTAATCATTCCTGTTTTTATTGCAAAATCTTTGGCGGTATCTTCAAAAATAATCTGATTGTCCTTTCCAGTTTGAAGTGCTTCAACTAAAAGTGTTTTTTTACCTGCACTTGCCCCAACAATCATCGTTTTGACAATGTTTTTACCCCGTTTATTTACTGCATCTGAAAAATCTTTTAAAGAACCACCTTTGTAGTTAAATGTTAGTTGTTTTTCGCCAACTTTAAAAGTATATGTCCCAGAAGGAACTTTAAAATCTGAATCTAATTCTGTAGAAAGAAATCTGTCTGCTGTGGCTGGCTGGATTACATCAATTTTAAAACTTTGGATTTCAGCCCCTCTATTTGCATCTGC
>JABUUX010000113.1 GCA_021442965.1 Treponema sp. | reverse complement strand
GCATTACCAGTACTAAAGGTGGATTTTTTTATAGACTGTTATTTTCGCAATATTCATCAAAATCATAAGTTCCGTCGACAACAATTGCCCACAAATACTGCCAGTTTTCAAGAATATTAAAACCATCCAGTCTTGCATTTTTCAAAAGTTCGTCTAAATCTGAAAAAACAAGACATTCCAAGTCTGAACTGCATTTTTGAAATACAAACTTATCATCTTCCTTGTTTATCATAAACAAATCTTTTGTATTGGAAAAATTGAATTCAAATTCTCCGCCTTCTGTATTCAAAAAAACATTTTTGAATTTTTCAACTGTGCAAAAATCGTTTCCTTGTTTCATTTCCTCTTCCCCTTCGGTTTTACCTGAGCCCAACTTTTTTCGAGAACAGTTTTAATCTTCTTCCCACGGATAATCGGGCGTTACTGAGTATTTTTCGTTTACATGTTCAAAATTCTGAGTTCTGGTCATGCTTGAATTTTCTCTTCTTTAAAGGTTTCAACATAACATAGATTATTTTTCATAAAAACCGTATCGTCCCGTTTTTTCGTCTTTTGTAAACTGGATTAAATTAACATTAGTATAATCAATGTCAGGGATTTCATTTTCTATAATTATTGTCTGCCTGTCAAAAGAGTTATCTGTAAAGGCTTTCATCAATTCTTTTTTCATTAGATCGGAAGCTGTGTTTTCTTCATCCGATTTTGCTTCTTTGAGCGTTAATAACGGAGAATCTAAAATTAAAAAACCTGGATTAATCTTCCCTTTTGTTGCAAGATATTTTGTCAGCGAGTGTGCGTAAAGAGAATTTAAAAATGCCCTGTATCCTTTGCCCTGATTTTTCTTCTGTCTGTCACTGACTGATAGGTCAAAAGTTTTTCTGTCAATTTTTGTTGACGTATAATTTTCGAAATCAGTTTTTTTCATAACAGAGTCAATTTCGTTTTCTATTTCAGTGAAGAATTTAGAATCGATCTCTGTTTTTATATCTGTTGTGGCAGGTGCTGTTTCTGGTGTTTTTTCTGCTTCTTCAAGTTCATTTTCATATTTTTCTTTCAGTTCATTGATTAAATTTAATTCCGTCTGAAGTTTATAAAAATTATCATATTCGGTAATTGAATCAAGGAAAGCGTTTATTTGATTTCGCAAAGATAATGTTTTTGCTTTATTGGTTTCACGTGTTTTTGAATTATCTTCAAGTTGTTTTTCCAGGTCTTTTATTTGTTCTTCATTGAATTTTATAGTTTCTCTCAATTCATCAAGATTTGACCTTGTTTTTTCCAGTTCTTTTGTTTCGGCAATAATGTATGTTTTATGCTGTCTTGGATCAATTGAACTGCTGCAGTAAGGGCATTTTAAATTCTGGGTAATATTTTTTCTGACTCTTTCACCATCGATTATAAATTTTAATCTTTCAATATCTGACAAGTATTGTGATTCAAGTTCTGAAAGACGGTCGACTAAAAGTTCAATGCCGGATATTTCTTCCTGAATTTTAATTGCCGTATTTTCAAAATCCAAATCTTTGTTTAAAAGATTATTTAACTCTTCTTTGCACGCTGTTAATAAAGCCGTTTTATCAGACTTGATTTTATCGATTTCAAGTCCGTTATATTTTTTCAACTCTGTCAAAAGATTGTTTTTTCTGTCTGTTAATTCAGCTGTTTTTTTTGTTATGTAATCTTTGACAACTGCAGTTTTTATTTTTTGTTCTTTAGGATCTTCCAGGATTTTTGATATTTTCTCTGATTCTCCATTTAGCAGAAAATACAGACAGGCAAGGTTAAAAGTTTCCTCATTAAACTGAGTGTCAGAAAAATAAACATTTTCCTTAAATATGTCTCCTTCTTCGAGAAAAAAGAAGTTTTTTAAAGCTCTCCATGTAAGCAATTTATTTTTTGAGTTATTTTTATTTGCAATTACTTTAACTTGATTTTCTATTCCTATTAATTGCAGGTAAACATCGCTTATTGTTTTTCTTGTTTCACTTTTTGTTGGATATTCCCCAGGTTCAAGACCATTGATTGTGCTGTTGGTGATATACACTTTATTTTCTGAAGCAGAACGGGTTAATGTGGCAGTTGCTCTTTCTCTGGACTTCAGTTCTACACAGATGCTGTCAAAAGGAAAATCAGATTCCGGAGTTTCTTTTGAACCGAATATAAAATCCAGGTATTTCAAAGCAAGTGTTTTTCCGGTATTGGAAGGACCGTAAATAATATTTAGTCCATCCTTAAATTGTAAGGAGGATTCACGCTTACCATTTCTGAATGCTGTAATCTTCGAAATATAAAATCCTTTCATGAACCGGCTCCTTTAAGAATTAAATCAAGAAGTTCTTTGTCTGTATTATTTTCAAAATGAGAGATTACTGATTCAGAAATAATTCTGTATTTGCCAGCATATTCTGATGACAGTTTTTCTGAATATATCCTTCCATCTTGTGTTATTTGATAAAACAGACCTTCATCTGTATCTTTTGGGCAGACAAAACCGTCAACAACAAGTTCCTGTAATGCTTTCTGAATTTTCTTACGGCGTAAAGCTAATTCTGATTTTTTTACGGAGTTTCGTCCGTTGATATTTTCAGTGAATCCAAAATCTTTGGAATAACAGGTTATAAAATCCAGATAAACAATTCTTTCCTGCCTGAGTGCTGCCGGAGTCTTGCTCAGAAGAAGTACAATTCGAAGTGAGTTTTCAAATGTTGAATTAATTATATTTATCATTTGTCCATCCTTCGAGTTTTTTATCGTTGATTAAGGTATGGCATATTCCCTGTTTTGCTTTCATTGTTACCAAATCAGTATTTTTACATAAGGCAGTTGATTCAAGCGAAATATGTGCCGCCTGTTCGAGTGTAGAATTCAAACGTTCATATCCATTTTCATATTGACGTTCAACTGTATAATAAATACCGTCTTTAACTTCTTCCTGAAGTTCTCCGAAAGCATCTTCATTTTCGTCATAAATTTCCCTTGCCTGTCTTCTGACATAATCCGCAGAAAAAAACTCATTTCTGTGGTGCTCAATTCGTTTCCCATACTTTTTATTTTTTTTCAATTCATCAATTGAAAGTGAACTTTTCTCTTTTTCTGAAATTGCATCGGCAATCGCTTTAAGATAGGGCATCTCATTTTTCTGGATTGCAGCTGGAACCGTTGCTTTATTTTTTGAAGTTTCAGTCTTCTTCTTTGGAGCTTGTTCTTTTTCTATTTCGTCATCGGATTTTATATTTTGCGGTAGTTTGTTAGGAAGAGTTAATGTGTACTTAAATGCAATTGCCAGAAATTCTGCATATTCTTTGTTCTGAACATTCTGTGATAATTTATCCTTGTTTTCACTGATAATTTCGGAACATCCATTAAGAAGAGTCTGAATTTCTTTTACGACTTTATCAATCGTATTTGGGTTTAATTCTGGAATTATCTTCTCTTTAAAATGTGATATCAGCTTCTCATCGGTTGTGTTTTTGTTTCTTAAGCCGTTTCTGATAACCCTTGGCAAATTAATTCTACGATTTACTAATTTACTTGCAGTACTTTTATCTATATCTATGAATTCACCTGTTTTTCCATTTATTTTTGCTTCTGTGATGTAAAACCAGAGAAGCAGATTGATTATTTCTTCATGGCTAATATTTCTTAAGCAGCATGATTGAACCTTAAGAATATAAACTGCAAAACAAAAATCCATCATCCCTCCAAAATTGCAACTTTTTCACAACTTCTTCTCAACCTTTCACCAACTACTTTCCTTTCCAACAAAATTATATTGGAACCATAAAGAAAGACTGGTTCTTCTTTTTAAATCAGTCATCAAAGTCTTTCTCAATATTATAGCACACTTTTCACGAATTTTTCGTGTAAAGGGCTGATTAGGAGGTGGATATGAAAAAAATCATTCCACAAAGAGAAAAGACTGCGCGTAGAAACTGCCATGACATATGGTGGAACGCGTTTATGGTTCAGGGTGCCAGATTCGACAAGAAATATGACATTCCTGATTGTCCTACAACAGCAAAGGATAAGCCAAAGACAATTCGTACTTATTCTGAAGCAAAATCCATTCACAAGAAAAAACTTGCAAAAGGTGAAAAGAATTACTTTGTAGATGCCTATGTGTGTTTCTATGAAGATGATCAGAATTTTGACGGCACTGGCGGTATCTGGTTCAGATGGAAATATGCCCTTCGAATTCTTCCGCATTTTGCAGGCATTATTACACCAGATTTCAGTACCAACAGGGACTTCCCGTATTTTCTTCGCGGGTGGAATACATACCGTATGCGTGCCTTCGGTTACTGGTATGGGAAACTCGGTTATCATGTAATCAACAACGTCCGCTGGAATACAAAAGAAAGCTGGAAATGGTGTTTCTTGGGAATCCCCCAAAATTCTATTGTCTGCGTCGGAACAGTAGCCAGTAATCTGAAAAATGTAGGTCACAGACCATATTTTGAGGAAGGACTAAGAGAAATGGTTCGTGTTCTGACACCAAAAACTATTATTGTTTACGGTTCCGCACGCTATCCAATCTTTGATGAAATTCGTGAAATGGGAATTGAAGTCATTCCTTTCATCAGTCGCACAAATGCTGCTTTCAAAGCAAAGCGAGGTGAACAGAAATGAGTAAGGACAGTTCTGGTTTATTCAATGGAACAAGCGGTTCAAAATCGACAAAGAGTTTGCCTTCTAAAAGCGAGCTCAAGAACCGAATAAGTGAAAAACAGGAAACACTTATTGAAAAAACGCCCGGTGGAAAAGGAAAATCACTAATTATTGGTGCTTTTGATGAAACTACTGGAAAAACTTCTGTAGCTTTTGCAGGAGAACCTCCAAAAAAAATACATCCAGTTCTACAAAAACTTGCTGACGAAATGGGCGGAATAGGTTCTTTAGGTGTTAGTGATAAAAATAAACTTGGAGTTTGTGCAGAGTTCCATGTTGTAAATAGTTTATTGTGGAGTGGTTCAAAACTTGAAAACATAAAGTTTACCACCCCAACAAGACCAAGAAATGGCGAAGCAATAGATTTTTGTCCGAATTGTGTTAAAATGTTTAAGGAGCAAATAGGAAAGTAATATGAAATACTCAGAATTAGACTTACAAATCGAAGACGTTATGTGGTTTGGTATTGATAAAAACGGCTACGTATTTGAAGCTACATCAGGCGGACGTGCAAATGTGCCAGATTTTATTGCTAACAGCAAAGAACATAACGAAGAATTAATCAATTTCTTTTTAGGTCAAGATAAGGGAACTTTTTCTTATCAATCCCTAAAAGAATTAAATCCCAAATACCAAATGTATAAGGATTGTCTTGTATTATCATCTAACGGAATCACTTGCTATGATATGTCACAAGAAAACAATAATGATTATTCAAAAATAACAATTCCTGAAGGTCTGCTAAATTTAGATTCACTTCCTGAGAATATTCAGAATATTTTGAAAAATCATGCTATTGATATCGATATAACTACAGCGGATTCATTACGAGTAAAACATGCATACTAAGAAAAAGACTCTGAGTAGGATGTTTCTACGCAGAGTCTTTTTTTCTTTGCTTATGGTTGGAAAAATGGAAAATAAATTTTCTGAAGTTTCAATGAATGGACGTATGGCATACACCATTATGTGTGTTGAAGCATATCTTGTAAAAAAATTCCCAGAACGGGATTGGACTATAATTGCAAGAGAAATGTGGAAAGCAACCAATGAATATTGGGATGATTTTTATGACTCCTTCTGCGAATTGATTCCAGAAATCTTTTTGACATATGATTCTTATAATGATGATTTAGCAAAATCAATCTCAGAAGAAGAATTTTCTGTAGTCAAAGAATTGTACAGTGGAATTACGGAAGGGCTTGAAGATGACCCTAATGACGAGTTGAACTACATGCTGAATAAACCATACGAAATTGCAATGGTTTACGAAGGTACATCAATTGGAGATGGTAAAGAATCATTTGATATTATTGAGAATACTGAAAAAGTTCTTAGCTCAAACAACGTTCCTCTTCCCGATTATTCCAAGGTTCTTTTTTCGTCCGCTTCAGAGAAAAATGGCTGGGGAAACTTTTTTGACGGAACACATCTTTCAATAATCCTCAATAAGTAATCAACTTCAAATTACTTTTCAGTGAATATCGGATAAAAAGAACTATTCGGTATTCACTGACTTTTTATTCTTCCTTTTCTTACACTCTACTTTCCAAATGTAACACCTTGACTTTTTACCCTCTTCCGCTATACACTTAACCTGTTGTATCTGCCTGCCCAAAAGGAGATACAAAATTAATACCGAAAACCAGAACGAAACTCTTCCTGTTGCGGACGAAAATCTTTCCGCACAAAATCAAGAAAATTTAAAAGATTCAGAAACTGAAGAAGACGAACTTCCGCCTCCGGAAGACCAGAATGATGCACGCGAACTGAATGTCGGGAACATCCTGATGATTGCAGTCGTAGGAGTTCTTGTTCTCTTCCT
>JABUUX010000249.1 GCA_021442965.1 Treponema sp. | reverse complement strand
TTTTCAACAGCATTTTTATCAGAAATATCTCCAACTTTATGTTTTTTATTAACAAGTGCAAGACCAAGTGCCAAAACAAAGAACAAAGTAACAAGTACAGCTGTTGTTTTTGTAAGAACGCTGGCAGAATGAGAACCAAATGCAGCTGTTCCACGACCACCAAGAAGTCCTCCCATTCCATTTTCCCCATCATCCTGAATAATAACAAGAAGAACAAGAAGTACACAAACAATTACAAAAGCAACCAAAAGAATGATTCCAATAACACCCATCTTTTATCTCCAATAAATCCTTTTTTCTAAAATTATAGTTTGTTAATTTTAATGAATTATACATCTTTGGTCAATTAATCAATAACTGCATAAACCAAGATTTCCAGCTTTAAGATTATATTTATCAAAAATAAAGTCTTCCAGCATTATTGCGCAATCTTCAAATCCCTGACCTTTTGTTTCTATAATAAAATTACACAAATCAGGAGTATATTTTTTTACACTGCCCCATCCGGCTTTATTTACAAAATATTCACCGGTTTTGCTAACAGGCTGCTGAAGTAAATAAGCCATAAACTCATTATGCATTAAATATTCATCGTTTGTATCATAACCTAAAGAAGATTGAGACTTAAAATAATCAATTAAAAAATTTAAAGTTTTACTATCCATGGTATTGTAAACTGCTGCAACATAATTTCGAAATTCTTCATCTGTAAAAAATAAAGTATGCCATCCTTCATGGGAAAGAAGAGATTTACGATTGTAAGAAGGAATTTCCCTTGAAACAGAAAGAACAGCTCCAGGATTTGCTGTATAAGGTTTATTTTTATCTCCTGAATATTCTAAAAGATGATTAGAAAGAAGAATTTCAAGAAGAACTTCTTCTTCAGGATTTAATTTAAATGATTTTTTTTCTACTTCGTTAAAAAAACGGGCAAGAGACTCTGTGGAATAATCATGAGCATTAAAATCATGTTTTCCTTGAAGTTCTTCATTAGTAAGAATTTTTCCCTTGTAACCTTCTTTCTCAACGTAAAAAGCTAAACGGGCAAAGAAACTGGATTGAACCTTATAATTTTTTGTATCAAAGAAAAGTATTCCAGGAAATCTATCCCATTCAAATAACTCATAATTACGACACCTCCAGTTATTAACTGGCCAGTCTAAAATAAGTCCGGGATCTGTTTTTACAGGATAAATGATTTTATCTTTTGTATAACCTGTCATAATAGAAGAATCACCTTTTTTCATTAAAACAGATTTAACATTGTTCTGGTTATTTACAGGCTCCATAAATGAAAAAGGATTTTTAAAAGCAAGAGCTGAAACTGCAATCCTTTCAACTCTGGAAAAATTAAATCTTTCTCCACCAAAAGAAAAAGAAAATTTTTCATTTCCTAAAGAATCATCAATAGAAAATAAAATCTCAGGAGGAACAGATGTCTCAGAACTTTTAGATGTAAATACAAGAGATGCTCCAGTAAAATCAAAAGATGAAGAATTAAAAGAAAGCTTTCCGCCATTTGATGAAAAGCCCCAATAAGGTACTTCAGTTTCTTTATCAAATCCAATAACAGAAGGTCCAGCACAGCCACTGATTAGATAACATGGAACAGAACTTTTTATAAAGAACCCTTCTCTTTCATCAATTTTACCGGTGCTTTTATCTATAGGAAATGAAAAAGAAACATCAAAAGTTTTTTCATTTTCATTCACATCAAGTATATCTTTAAAATCTCCGGATACGACTGCATGATTTTGTTCATTGAAAACTAATTTACCACGCTCGGTAAAATCAGAACTATTTAAAAAGCCAAAAGAGAATGGAAGAGATTCTGCATTTATATATTTTTCAATTTTGCGATTTTTAGGAAAAACCACTGCAATTCGTAGAGTAAAAGATACATTACCCGAATCATAATACGTTTGTCTGAAAAGATTTTTCTGAGATTCTGAAAATTTATAAAATGCTGTTTTATTTTTTTCTACAATCATTTTTTTTGCAGGTGTATTTAGAGGAATAAGAACTTTGTAATCAGCCCCCTTGGATGAATAAATATGCAGTTCTCCATTTTTACCGGAAAATAAAATAAGAACAAGCAATAATACACAGAGAAAACAGCAGCAAACTGAAATAAAAATTTTAATTTTCTTCATTTTTTTGTCCGTTTTTTATATACAATTTTTTTCCATACAGTATCTTCAAGACAAAATGAATATCCATCTGATATACAAATTCCGGTTTTAAAAATATTTATATTTAAAACAAACTCAGGAAGAGTTATATTAACTTTATTAAAATTTATAATTCTTCCCAAAGTTAGTTTTTCAAAAATTTCATATCCATTATTTAAGGTTATTTTTGCACTTAAAAGCAATCTGTCTTTTTCAAACTGTAACTTTTCCAATAAAAAATTAGTTATAATTTCATTAATTTCTTTTGGAGTTTTATTAATAAAAATATCACTATTGCAAGAAACCCAAAGAGGATATTCTTTCAGAAAGCGTATATTATTTTTTAAAAATAATACTTTAAGATTGTTCTGCAAAGCAATAATTTTTATTTCATCATCCTTATGCAGAACAAATACTTTTTCATTATTCTTCACTTTCTTTTACAGTCTCTTCTACATCTTCCCCAGCTGTATGCAAATAATCACAGTCAGGATTAATACAGGATTTATAAGAACCGTTTTTCTTATCAAATTTTTCAACAAGGAACCAGTTACATTTTGGACAATACTGATCAATAGGCTTGAAGTGAGAAATAAAATTACATGTCGGATAATTAGTACAACCAAAAAATTCACGACCTCTTCCTTTTGATTTTCTGGAAACAATTTCACCATCACAACCAGGAACCGGGCACTTTGCAAGGGGTACTGATTTAGTATTATGACATTCCGGGAAGCCTGTACAAGCAAGGAAGAAGCCGAATCTTCCAAGTTTTTTTATCATAGGTTTTCCGCAAAGATCACAAACCTTATCTGTTTCTTCATCCAAGAACCCTTTTATGCTTTCAGTTTTTTCCATAATTTCATCACAACGCTTTTTAAAAGGATTGTAGAAATCTTTAATCATATCATTCCAAACCAAAGTATCCTGTTCAACATTATCCAAAGTATTTTCAACTTCAGCTGTAAAATGTTCATTTATAACTTCCGGGAAAGATTCTACAAGAATTTTTGCAATCATTTTTCCAAGTTGAGTAGGAACCAGCTGCTTGTTAGAACGAGTAACATAATATCTGTCCAAAAGAACAGAAACAATTGGAGCATAAGTTGAAGGTCGTCCAATTCCTTTTTCTTCAAGCATTTGAACAATTGAAGCATCTGTGTATCTAGCAGGACCTGAAGTAAAATGCTGTTCAGGATGAAAAGAACCTGACTCAAGTTTTTCACCTTCTTTCATAGTTGGAATATTAGTTCCTTTTTCTTCTTTAGATGAAAGAAGCTTTATTACTTCGTAAAAACCTTTATCTATAATTTTAGAGCCTGATACACGGAAAACAGCATCTCCACTTGTAATTTCATAACTTGTTGTAAGAGTTTTTGCATTATTCATCTGGCTGGAAACAAATCGTTCCCAAATGATTGTATATAGTCTGAGCTGATCGTGAGACAGATATTCTTTAACACTGTCTGGGGTATACTCTGTGTAGGTTGGACGAATACCTTCATGAGCATCCTGTGCTTTTTTATCAGTTTCATAAGAAATTGGAGCTTCAGGTAAAGTTGACGGATGATTCTTGCTAAGCCATGTTCTAACATCATCAATAGCTGTTTGTGAAATACGAACTGAGTCTGTTCGCATATATGTAATAAGACCCACTCTATTAGTTCCAATGTTAATACCTTCATAAAGTTGCTGGGCAATCTGCATAGTTTTTCTTGAAGTAAAACCAAGACGATTAGCTGCCGCCTGCTGAAGTTTTGAAGTAGTAAAAGGTGCTTTAGGTCTTACTGTTTTTTCAGTTTTTTTAATACCACTTACAATACAATCTGATGATTTTATCTGTTCAATAATCTCATTAACCACTTGTTCTGATTTTAGTTCAGGCTTTTCACCTTTGTATTTTACAAGTTGTGCAGTAAAAGATGTTCTACCTTTTTGAAAATCAGCTTCCAAAGTCCAATATTCTTCAGGAATAAATTTTTCAACTTCTTCTTCTCTTTCACAAATAAGTCTCAATGCAACTGACTGAACACGCCCTGCAGAAAGACCGTTCTTAACTTTTGTCCAAAGAATAGGACTTAAATTATATCCAACAAGACGGTCTAAAACACGACGGGCTTTCTGAGCATTTACTTTAGCCTCAATAATTTGACCGGGATTTGTAACTGCTTCTTTTACAACCATAGGAGTAATTTCATTAAAAACTACACGACTGATTTCAGCATCTGTTTTATCCTTAAGAACATTATTCAAATGCCATGCAATAGCTTCACCTTCTCGGTCAGGGTCTGAGGCAAGAAATACTCGATCAGATTTTTTTGCTAGTTTTTGAATTTCTTTAAGAGTCTTAGCTCTGCCACGAACAGTGATATATTCAGGTTCAAAATTATTTTCAATATCGATAGCCATTCTTGATTTTGGTAAATCTATCAGGTGCCCCATAGAAGCAGTTACTGTATAACCTGGACCAAGGTACTTTTCTATAGTCTTTGCTTTAGCAGGAGACTCTACAATAACCAGAGTCTGAGGTGTTTTCTCTTTAATTTTTTTTGTTTTTGATGTTGTTTTTACTTCTTCTTCAGCCATAATTTTCCCCAAAATTATTCAAATAAAGATAATTGTTTAATATTTTTACAACTTCTAAAACCAGGAACTTCTTCCAGGCTTTTACAGAAGTCATCATAATCCTTAATCACAGGTGCCCCGTCTTCCACATATCTAAGACTGGAACTTTCAATCTTATGCTTTGAAACTGTTCCTTTTACGAAACCTTTATCAAGATCTTTTTTTACAGATTCATTAATCAATTCAGCATTCTTACTGAAACAAACTTCATGAAACAAAACATCGCGACCAAGTTCCAATGCAAAATCTGCTGTTATAAGAGCTCCACTTCCATTTGGTGCTTCTATTATAACAGTTGCAGGTGATAATGCTGCAATAATTCTATTTCTTTTTACAAAATGCCAGTCTGCCATTGGAGTTAAAGGAGCATATTCACTAATTAAACATCCTCCAGACTGTAAAATACCTTCAGCAAGTCTGACATTTGTTTTCGGTACAATATCATCTATACCACAAGGCAATACAGCGCACGTTTTTCCCAAAAATGATATATCTTTATCTTCGTCCAAATAATTAAAATAAGCTTCAACACAACCTTTATGTGCAAAACTATCTGTTCCGTTCGCAAGTCCAGAAATTACACAAACACCAGCTTCTGAGGCCGTTTTAGAAAAATCTAAACAAGCAAGTTTCCCCATAGCAGAAATCTTTCTTGTTCCGACAACAGAAACAGATTTTTGCCTAAAACATTCCAAAGCTCCCCTATAAAAAAGAAGATAAGGAGGATTCACAATCTGTTTTAACATGACTGGATACTCTAAATCTGTCCATTTTAGCCAGTTAATTTTCATTTTCCGGCAAATATCAAATTCTCGTATTGCCCCTTGTAAATTCTTTTTACCATCCCAAACAGCCTTATTCCCAATTGTTCGATTAATATATTGCCCAATCTCTTCAACTGACAATAAAGCAAGTTTATCTGCGTTGTCAATAATCTTAGAAAGCATTTCCTTTTCGGGAGTGTTAAGAAATGTAATTCGAGCAAGTGAAAAATCAAGAATAATTCTGTTTTCTTCTTCCGTATTAATATCCACTTCCAACCAAAACCTGCTGTTTAAGATTTTCTGCAGCTTCTTTTTTCTCTGCAGACTTTGTATATTTAATTACATTATCATAACTTGAAACAGCCTTATCATTTTGGCCTGTCAAATAATATGCATGTCCTAAAAGTAACATAGCATCTGTATGTTTTGTATCGATAGTTAAAAGTTTTTCAAGATATGGAACTGCCTTTTCACTTTCATCAAGCTCATAAACATAAAGAATAGATACAGCAAACATAGCATTTGTATATCGGTCATCAAGTTCCAAAGCTCTTAAATAAGCTGTTTCTGCAAGCTTAAGATAATTATACTTCTGAGTATTTGATCCAACAGCTCCATAATCCAACGCAGTTTTTGACATATATCCTGCACATACACCAATATAATAATAGATATTCTGATTTGCCGGATAATATTCAACTGCTTTCTGAAAGCACTTTAAGGCTTCCCCATACATTTTATTATCAAGATAACGGTTTCCAAGCATTTTATACCAAATACCAATCTGGCTCATTGCCATCTGAGTTTCCCGAACACGAACATCATATTTTTCAATGGCATCCTGTATTTCTTCAATAGTTGTAGGATTAGAAACTCCTTCTTCAATTTTTAACTGCCGCTGAATGCTTTTATTTGATACTTTACAAGATGAAAGGATTAAAACAAAT
>JABUUX010000440.1 GCA_021442965.1 Treponema sp. | reverse complement strand
CCGTCTTTTGGGGCTTCCCAGGTGATTTTTACAGGGAATACTTCGTTTGCATTTGCTCCAGTCCATGTGTTGTTGTGGTTTGAAGTTGCTACAGTCATTTCGCCTTCAATAAATGCAGCTTTTGTAGCTTTTACATTTTGACAAGGACTTGGACTTGGGGCAACTATTGAGCTTGCAGCACTTTCTTTACCCTTATCGTTTTTTGCAAAAATCTGATAGAATTTGTAATATTCATTTGCAATAACTGTGTAGTAACCGTTTACCGGGTACACTTCTTCAAAGGTTACTGTTTGTGAAATATCGTTCTGGTCGTTTCCGCCTTTTATAATGTAAGAGTATGTGTTGTAATCTGTAGAGTTTCCGGAATCTGAAAGGAAGCCTTTTTCGCCGATTGTCTGGCTGAATTTAATTTCACACCGGCTTCCGATTTTATTTACAGCAATATCTTCCGGAGGAGAAATGATAAAGCCTTCTGCAGTGTCTGTAGACATAGGGCCTTTTATATCTTCATTTGTCGTTCCGTTAGATACGGTTTTGTAAGCAAGAACCTTGTAGTAGTAATAAACATTCGGTTTAAGGGCTTTTTTATCGACAACTGATGTGGCGGTTAATCCTGTTGCAAGCTGGGTAATGGAAGAATCTTTTGAAGAGTAACGGAAAACAGTATATTTTGTGTCGGCTCCGGCCGAAGTCCATGAAACTTCAATACCATCCGAGGCAGGTCCGTCACCGCGTCCTTTTCCGTTTGAAATTTTAACTCCGGTAACACGGGATGGTGCACCGTTTTTTAGAGCGTATCCCAATGAAACAGCACTTGTTACCGAAGAATGATTGTTTGCGTTTACTGCTTTTACAGTGTAGTAAAAGTCCAGTCCCTGTTCACTTGTTCCGATTTTATTTGAGTATTGGAACACGTTTCCCGAAACTGTACTCAGTAAAACAGGATTTGCATTTGTTGAGTCAGCACTGCGGTAAATGTTATACCACGAGGCTTTTGGAACAGCATTCCATGTTACTGTAACTTCTTCTTCACTTTCACCTGCAGAGGCAGAAACATTTGGAACAGGAGAAAAAAGGAAAGCCTTTTCTGAAACTGCATAATCACTTGAAGTGTATCCAGCCTGAGGGTTTTCGGCACTAACACGATAGTAATAAATTTTATTGTATTCTTCGGAGGTATAGGAAGGATTTGGTAAAATTAAGTCTGTGTATTTTGTGCCGGAAACATAGGAAGATGAAAGAATGCTGGACCCGGAAGCCTTAATTACTTCAAAGTCTGAATCTTCCGGAAGTTTTGTATCGGAAGCATTTTTTACAGCACGCTCCAGACGGTAGTTTGAAGCATAATCCACTGCCGACCACGAGATTTCAATTTTATCGCATAAAAGCCCCTGAGAAACAAAAATTTGAGAAGGTGCCTTAAGCTGAGAGATTTTTTCTTTTTCCTGCATAACCTCATCAAGCGTGGTACCAGGCTTAGCATTATTCATAGGAATCTTTCCCTGAAAAAGCTGGTAGCAGGAAGAAAGAGAGAGGGTAAGGAGGATAATAAGTAATAGGGAATAAGTTTTTTTCATGTTTACCACCATCCGTAGGTTGTTCCGTTTGAGTCAAGGAACCACCAATGATCTTCTCCGTCGTAACGGATTGGAATTAATTTGCGTCTTTCTGTTTCATTTGATGCAGAAAGAGTTCCGCTGGTACCAGTACCAGTTCTGTTATAAGAAATAGTTGCATTTCCTTTTCCTGTAGAAGTAACATAAATGGTACCTCTTAAGGAGTCAGAGAAATTTTCTGAAGGAATTGTATAGTCTGAAATATTTTCTGTTCCTAAAACGGTAAGTGTTGTTTTTGCAAGTTTATCAGTATAACTATCTTCTGCAAAACCAAATGCAGCAAATGTCCCTTTTGCTTCTAGAGTCTCTCCAAGTGTAGGTTTAGAAACTGTAAGGAAAGAACGGCAGGTATTACCTGTTTTTGTATTTATTACAGGTCGCCAGTCTGTTATAGTATAAGAAATTGTTCCCCAATCTTTATCAGCTCGTATGGAACCCTGAGAGTTTGAGTATGTTGTTGTCTGATATTTTGCAGTATTCCATTTTCCACCATTATCACCGCATGTAACATATAATGCCTGTGTATATGCAAGCATTGTAGTTTTTATCCATTCTGTATCAGTAATGGTGCGGTAACCAAATACAGGGTCATTTACAAATTGAGTTTCTGATGCACTAATTGGTTTAAATTTGCCGTCATTATAGCTGGCTGTTATTTCTCCTTCTTTTCTGGTTACTTCAAGTTTTGCATAGTGTTTTGGGTCTCTTAAAACTTTAAGTAAACCGTCATATAATCCGTTGGACAATGACTTTGGTGCTACTTTTATAGAGTTGGTACCATTTTGTTCAATTATCGTATTGTATTCGGAAGGATTATTAATACTTACTGTTGAAGTGTTTCCTGTTTGTGTTATTGTTGCAATTAACTTCCAGTCGGTGTTTGAACTTGAATAATCATTATTGAAAATATAAAGCTTATAAGAACTGTTTGTATCAGGTCCAACAGCACGTTTTGAATAATCCCAAAGAATCCATTCAAAGTATTCTTCCATGCTTTCGGCTTTAACTCCCGTTGAGATTTCCTTTTCTATGTTTCCACCTTTTAATGAAATTGCAAAAGCATATCCTTTATTAATACTTTCGATGTTATTACTTAATGGATCTTTTATTTTGGATAAATCTGAAATATAAGAGTTTATAGGTTTTCCATCTGTATATGACACTGCATAATCAAAAGCTTCAGTTCTGTTATTCTCTCCTAAAAGTGCAACGATAGCAGATGTGCTACCAGAATTGATAATGGCATTGTGTTTCTGCCATTGATTTTTTCCTGAAGGACTGAACCACAATGTTGGAATAGGTTCCGTAATTCCAGCCATATAAGGTTTTTTCCAAGAAATAGAAACATTGATAGGATTTTCCGCTTTTGTTGCGGTAACTTGATGTCCATAACCGATACAAGAACCTGTTTTGCTTATGGCAGTGTTATTTGCATTTGAGTAAGTAACGTTACCGATTTTTGCAGTCGTTTCTCCAGCATCGGCTTGCAAATCTTCTCCTTCCTGCAATGGGAATACTGTGTATTTATACGGGAATCCCCATGCAAGTTTGTCCTGATTAATTTCCCATGGTGTAGGTATTTCTGTCACTATCTCTTTAACGTTGTCTGTGAATATTATTTTTCCGTTATTAGAAGCCGCTGTTACTGCTGGGATTATAGTATTATTTGAAGTTACATTACCTCCATTTGCAGAAAAAGCAAAAACATCTACAGAATCCAAACTGTCTTCCTGATTTACCGAAACAACATCACATCTGGCACGTCTTACAGCGTATGCTTTAGCTCCAGGAACTGCGTCCCATGTTACGGTAATGGCAGAAGGAGATTCTGCAACAGAGGCTGTAAGATTTTTTACAGCTTTAGGTCCTAAAGTAAATACATTTTCTGTTCCGGTTGTAGAATCCAAATTGTTTTCTGCTGTAATTTTTGCAGTCCATGAACTTCCGGATTTTAAAGCATCATCATATCCTAAAGGTTTTTGTATTGAACAGGTAAATATTCCGTTATTGTGGCTGATGTCGTTTCCAGAAGGAGATTCTGTATCGTAAACAAAGGAACCTAATGAAGTAGAACCGTCCATAAAATCAACAGTATATTTTGTGGCTTTTAATACATCGTTCCAGCTGACTGTAATGGAGTCATGTTTTACACTGTCCAGGTCAAAAAGAACATTTGGTGTTCCAAGAGTTTCTCCTGTAAGTGGATTTGACGGAACTTCCAGGTCTGTATCTTTTGCTGTAAGAATATATACATAGCGGCAGCCGCTTTTTATGTTTGTATTGTCTGTGTATGTAAATGTATTGCCTGCTTGAACGTTTATTGTAATGGCCGAATTGTTATTCAGATTTGTTACATCAGAAATGCGGTTTCCGTCACTGTCACATTCATAGCGGCTTAAAAAATACTGATATCCTGAATTTTCGTATTCCCATTCAATATTGATTTTATCTTTAAATCCGTCATTAACGGCAAATCCTTTTAAGGTTGGAAGTCCGTCTCTTCCTGTAATAAGAATCTTTCCCGGGGTAGAAGTTTTAGCAAGGCATAGATTTTGAGCTTCTGCTTCGGTTGTTGGGTCGTCGGCAGATTTTTCTATAATGTAAACTGTAAAGTTGTAGTAACCTTCGTTTGTTGTATCTTTGGTAAAATATCCTGTGTTATCGTCCTGGGTTACCAGAAGAAAGGTTTTTTCTGCAGCGTTCAGCTCGTCCAAAGTAGTAAAGGTTTCAAATTTTACATCTTCTGCGGAAGAATTTAATTCAGTTTTTGTAGTCTGAAGAACAAATTTGTAGTTGCTTTCTTTTCCGTAGCTGTTCCATGACATTTGGAAAGAGATTTTTCCATCTGCTTTTATGGCTGAACCGTCCTGAGTATTTGTAGTTGTGTCATAAGAAAAATCTTTAGTTATGACAGTAGGATTTGCAGCTGTATGTCCTGAAGTAAAGGCCACTGAAATGATGTCTGAAGAAATGTCAGTTTTTTTGTAATTGTCTATGTAAGACTGGATTTTGTACTCATACTCTGAAGCATTGGAAAGCCCTGTATCTTTAAATGATACTTCTTTTCCCGGAATAAAGTTTTCATCAAACCATGTGTTTATTACGGTCTGGTCGGTACTTCCGTGTCCTGCAGTAGTTCCGTCGCAGTATAAGTGGTCTGTAATTTTTGTCCAAAGTTCAGAACCTTTAATGCGTCTGTAAACTTTGAAATATAAAGGATACTGTTCATAGGTGTCGGTACCGGCTGTTTTTCCGTTTTTAATGTATGAAGGTTCCGGAAGTTTGAATTTTAGTGTAACAGTATCAAGACTTTCGGCCCATGAAGCTTTAAGGTCTGTTACAGGGTCAGGAGTCTGTTTTGCAGCGGTAAGTGCGTCTATCATTATGCTTGTTTCAGTTTCATCCTGAGCTGTATTCAGATATGCTGTTACCTGAAACTGGAAATTTGTATTTTGCGGCAGATTTTCAAAAGTGTAGGCACAGACGGTTGTTTCTGCACCGTTTACCAATCCAAATGCTTCCTGCTTTGTTCCGTTGTAACAGTAAATTTCATATCTTACATTTTCCTGATATTCTTCTACGTTTTCCATGTACCAGAAAACCGTTGTTGAAGAACCGGTGTCTTTTGTTTCTGTTGCAATACTGCTTATAGAAGGACAGGCAAGGCTTGAGCCTTTTACTATTACACTGTCTGCAGATTCTGCATCTTTGTAGTTAATAGCAGTTACTTTGAAATATCTGGTAAGCCCTGAGTTGATATTGTATGTGAAGTTTGATTCACTTGTTTCACCTATTTTTTCAAAGGACTCAAAAGGGGTGCTTGAGGCATAGATGTAATATTTGGTTGCTTTTGAAACAACATCCCAGCTCAAAGAAATTTTTTGTTTTCCGCCCCTTGAGACTTTAAGGTTCCCCGGGCTTTCAATCTGTCTGGAAGTGCTTTCTGTGGAAGGAATTAGTTCTTCTCCAATGGAGTTTGGAAGAAGCTCATTCTGGCAGGAAAGTGCCAGAAGACTTAAAAAAACACATCCAATTAAATAAATTTTATTAAATCTTTTCATATCTTCTATTATCGTCGTTTATTTGAATAAGGTAAAGGTTATGACATAAACTGCTATTTTGTCAGACTAAAATCATGTTAAATGTTTTAAAAATTCCATTTTCAAATTGACAAAGATAAAATCCATTATATAATGAGATTTACTACAACGTTTTCGTTATAAAGAGGTTTCATATGAAATTTGGTTATTTTGATGACAAGGCTCGTGAGTATGTAATTACAAAAGTTCAGACTCCTTACCCATGGATCAACTATCTTGGAAATGAGAAATTCTTCTCACTTATGTCAAACACAGCAGGCGGTTATGCTTTTTATACTGATGCCCGCCTTCGTCGTATTACCCGTTACCGCTACAATGATGTTCCGCTTGATACAAACGGACGTTACTTCTATATCAAAGACGGAAAAACTGTATGGAATCCAGGCTGGCAGCCTACAAAAACAAAGCTTGATTATTACGAATGCCGCCATGGTTTCGGTTATTCTAAAATCAGTTCTAAAAAGAATAATGTTCAGGCTGATGTACTTTACATGGTTCCAAACGGAGAAAACTGTGAAGTAGAAATGATTACTCTTAAAAACCTGGCACGTGAAAAGAAAGAACTTTCTCTTGTTTCTTTTGTTGAATGGTGTCTTTACAATGCTTCTGACGACTGCCAGAACTTCCAGAGAAACTTTTCTACCGGTGAAGTTGAAATTGACGGAAGCGCAATCTACCATAAAACAGAATATCGTGAACGCCGCAATCACTTCAGTTTTTACTCTTGTAATGAAAAAATTGACGGATTTGATACTGACCGCGAAACATGGATGGGACTCTACAACTCTTTTGCAAATCCTCAGACTGTTATGGAAGGAAAGAGCGGAAACTCTGTTGCAGACGGTTGGTCTCCAATCGCTTCTCA
>JABUUX010000336.1 GCA_021442965.1 Treponema sp. | reverse complement strand
ACATAATTCTTGCAAATTCTTTAACTATAGCAGGAATCAGTGTTTCAAGTTTTCCTTCTGTTGCCATTCCGGCAGCATTTTTGTGTCCGCCTCCGCCAAATTTGGAAGCAACCGTACTGACATCAATTTTATCCTGACTTCTAAATCCGCCGGTACAAGTGCTTTCTGTTTCTTGTCTTAGAAATACAACCGCTTCAACTCCTTCACTTGAAAGCAGAAGCTGGTAAAGCGAATCAGAATCACGTCCTTCCTGTCCGTAGAGTTTTGTGTCATTCATTGTTTCATAAGTGATTACAAGTTTTCCGTTCAAATATTGTTCAGCACGATTGAGCATTATTCCCAGTAGTTTTCTGGTAGAATATGGTCTTCCAGAATTGATGATTTTATATGTTTCTCTAGGATTAACACCAGATTTTACAAGTCTTGAAACTGCTTGAAAAACATCATATGAATTATTGTCTAAAAATTTAAAAAAACCTGTATCAGTACAAAATCCAAAAAATATTATTTCGGCAACATCAAGAGGTAGCGGGCCTATAAGTGTTTCATAAAATAGTTGGATAAGATATGAACATGCGGGGGCTGATGAATCAATAAAGCTTGACGCATTATCAGGTATCTCTGCAGTTTTATGATGGTCTATGATAAATGTATCTAATCCTTTCAAGTCCCCGTCTATATCGCCTAAGCGGTGAAGTTCAGAACAATCTGTAATAATCAATCCTGTATTATTTCTTTCGTCCTGAGTCTGGAATTCCATTTCTGAAGAAAATTTATTTTCAAATTTTTTTATTTCAGCTCTTTTGAATGGACCTGCAGAAAGAAGTTGATATGGTTTTTGGAAATAATCCAAAATTGAAGCAATTCCAAGACATGAAGCAATGCAGTCCCCGTCCGGTTCTTTGTGTCCTGCTATAAAAAAGAACTTGTGTGAATCAATGAATGATTTAAAATTTTTTGCATCAGAGTTATTAAAAGAAGACATAAAAAAATCCTTGTATAAAAAAAAACTGCCTCTTTAAGAGACAGTTTTTTATGATAAATGATTTTTAGAATATATTAAAGCGGAAGGTCATCTAAAGAATCTTTGGAAAGTTCACTCTCTGACAGATTCTGATTAAAAATACCCCAAACTTCATGTGACTTACTAACCGGAACTGTCATAATTACTCTGTGGAATTCTCCTGATTTTTTTACAACTGTAAGGTATGGTTTTAAAACCCCCGGTGATAGTTTTCTGAATTTAAGCTTTCTTGGTGCATCTGGAGTTCCATAAGCCCAGTCTTTAGGAATAATTGTAGAGCCAACACCTGTATGGTTTTTTTGATAAAGAACAACGTAAGCTTCTTTTGATTCAAGTACTCTAAGAATTGGCACTGAATAATATGTCATGTCTGACCAGCCTTCTTTTGTTTCTCCGGAATTTTCCTGTGCAAACATAGAGAAAGAAACGGAAGCAAACAGAGCCAGCACAATCAGTAATTTTTTCATTTTTTACCTCTCATTAAGAGTTATCTATTTCTATATTTTTTTATTATAAATAGTTTTATTTGATTTAACAACCATTTTTTTGTAACATATAGGTCATCAAATATATTTTGATAATAAACGGGCGTAAATCTTTTGCCCGATGGGGGATTAATGAAAATTACAAAATTACTTGCCGCTTGTGTTTTAACAGTCTCTGTTTTGGCAGGATGTTCATCCACAAAAACTGATATGGAATTAGAATCTGCTGATTCGTATGGTGATTCTGTTTCTGTTAGTGAAGAAGGTACTAAAATTTCTACTGATACAAAAGCAGATAACAAAAAAAAGAAGAAATCCAGCGGTTTTACTTTGAAGAATCTGTTTAAAGCAAAATTTGAAGAAATTGATTCTGGTTCCATTTTTACAACAAAAGCTCTTGGAGGAATTAAACAGAATGTAACTTCTGTAGTAATTTACCCTAAAGAAGAAATGGCAGGATTTGGAAGCGCATATATGGCTGCTTATTATTATCTTGTTTTTGACCAGCAGAACAGACAGGCACTTGCAAAATATGTTGAACAATATTTTTCAGATTTCGAAAATAAAAAACTTAATCGTGATAATAAAAACAGTCAGAAAGCCTACGGAAAAATTCAGGCAAAAGTTGTATGGGGTACCATTAAGGGAAATACTCCAAATTACTGTACCGGTACAATTTACATAGGTTATAAGTTTGTTGATAAATCACCATATTTTACTTTGTCAATGGATAAAACAATTAATGAAGTCTTCTTGAGTGGTAATTCTTCAATAGAGGAATCTTTACAGCTTCATTACTTCCTTACAAAAAATCAGGCTTCTTCTCTTGTAGCTTCATTAAGTGATGAAAAAGTTAGTGAAGCTTTCAGAAGATATCAAATAGCCGAATTTGGTGTTGATGAAGATTCTGATTTATATGATGAGGATTCGTCTGAAGAAAATGTTGTAGAGACTGAAGTTAAACAAGATGCTTCAGCTTCGTTGTCAGAAGAAGAAACTGTTGAAACAGTACTTGAATAATCTGTTTCAGTAGATTTCTAAAAACTGTCCTTTTTATAGGGCAGTTTTTTTTTGTTAAATTTTTTTGTTTAGGAAAACGGAGGAATAAAAAAAAAGAACTTTCCAAAACGGAAAGTTCTTTAAGCTAGTGCCTGTGGGGATTGAACCTACGACATTACGGATATGAGCCGTATGCTCTACCAACTGAGCTAAGGCACCAAAAGTGTTATTATAATATCGTTAAAGGACTTTCAGTGTCAATACAGAAACCCAAATTACTTAAAAAAAATTATCTTAACGCTGCATCAGGAATTAGGGTTTTTGCATATTCTATCAAATGATTAATTTTTGCATCCAAGTATGGTGGAATATTGTTATAAGATGGATCAAGACAATTATCATTTCTGAATTGAGCAAACTGCCATGAAGCATCTTGTGGAATAATTTTTGCAATATTCCTTATATCCTCTTCATCTACAAGACCTGGTACCAGAACAGTCCTGAATTCCCGGTTTTCTTTTGGCAATGTTCCAATAAGTTCTGCTGATTTTTTTAGATTATTTGCAATATTTTCTTTTTCATTTATAAGTGGTTTAGAAAACATTGTTTCTGCATATCTTAGAGGTGAGGTTTTTATATCCATTGCAATAAAATCCGGGCATAGGGAAGGCGATGAAATTATTTCATAAAGCCTGTCTGTCAGAAGACCGTTAGTATCCATTTTTACTTTGTATCCAAGTTCTTTTGCTTTTTGGATAATTATTTTTGTGTATGGACTTACAAGTGGTTCTCCACCAGATATAGCAAGTCCGTCAATTACATGCCGTCTTTTTTCCAAGTGTTCAAAAAGCTGGTTTACAGAGGAAAGATTGTCTTCGGGTTCATTATTAAAAACAAGACCCGTATTGTAACAATACGGGCATCTAAGGTTGCACCCCTTTAAGAATAAGGCTGATGCAACGTGCCCTGGAAAATCAACAAGGGTTGTTTTTACCAGAACACCTGCAGGTTTATTTAAATCTGACATTATTATGCAGTAACGGCAACTTTTTCAAATACAACCTGAAGTTCTTCTACGTTGTGGCAGCGTGCAGTTTCATTACCGGCTGCATTGTATAAGATTACTGTAGGTGCTGCAAAAACACCTTTTTTTGCAGCTTCTGCAAGGCCTTCTTCTGAGTCAACATCAATTGAACGCCCGCTAACTGTAACATCTGCCATATAAGCTTTTACAGGCGGACAGTTTGGACATGTTTTACGTACAAAAAGTTCATATGAAGCAACTTCACAATCTGAGGCTGTATTTTCAAGTTTTACTGGAGCAGAACAAGCACAGGCCTGGTCAGCTTCTGTAATATTATATATTTTGCTGTCTTCAAGAGTGAATGTTTTTCTCATATCGAATTCATCCCGCTTTCCTTTGTTCCAGTTACGAACTGAGCGGTAATAACCTACGATGCGGGCATAAACTTCTGTTTCTGTTCCCTGAACGTTTTCAAGGGCAGTCTTAGTTTCAGCAATTTCTTTTTCAATTTGTTCGAGTGTTTTTGTTTCCATTTTTTTTATTCCCCTTTTACTAAATATTTGTGCTTACGCAACGTTTTTTAGTTTTGTCACTTTTTGTGACCCCACCTGCATTCAATATAGAGCCGTTTTGACGGCCTGTCAATTTTAAGCACTATACTTAAGGTAGTTTTATTTCTTTTGTGCAGCAAGAATTTTTGCTCTTTCTTCTTCCAGATTTTTTAGAACCTGTCTAAGTTCTTCTTCTTTTTCTGCCTTACATTTAGGACATTCAAACTGCTGACCGTTTAAGTATCCGTGTACACGACAGATTGAATAGGTTGGAGAGATTGTGAAGAACGGAATTCTGTATCTTCCTGCAATATTCTTTACAAGGTCACGACATGCTTTCCAATCTTTAATCTGTTCACCCATGAATACATGGAACATTGTTCCGCCTGTGTATTTTGTTTGGAGGGATTCTTGCATATCCAATGCTTCGAATACGTCCGGAGTAAAATCAACAGGAAGTTGTGAAGAGTTTGTATAAAAAGGTTCATTTGTACCGCTTGTAATAATATCCGGATACTGTTCTTTATCATGACGTGCAAGTCTGTATGAAGTTGATTCAGCCGGAGTTGCTTCAAGATTAAATAAGTCTCCAGTCTGTTCCTGATAATCAGCAAGTCTGTCTCTCATGTGGGTAAGAACTTTTTCTGCAAATTCTTTTCCTTTTGGCTCTGTAATATTAGCACCAATAAAGTTCAAACAACATTCGTTCATACCGCATAAACCTATTGTGCTGAAGTGATTTACCAGAGTTTTAAGATAACGTCTTGTATAAGGGAAGAGCCCTCCGTCGTAAAGACGTTGAATAACTTTTCGTTTTGCAATAAGGCTTTCTTTTGCTAAATCCATCAAGTGGTCAAGACGTGCAAAGAACTGTTCTTCAGTTTTTGCAAGATAACCAATTTGTGGCAGGTTAATTGTAACAACACCGATTGAACCTGTGAATTCATCAGCACCAAAAAGTCCTCCACCACGTCTGCGAAGTTCACGCTTATCAAGTTGAAGACGGCAGCACATAGAACGAACATCGCTAGGATTTAAGTCTGAATTGACAAAGTTCTGGAAGTTTGGTGTTCCATACTGGGCTGTCATTTGGAAAAGAAGGTGAGAAATTTCTGAATCCCAGTCAAAATCACGTGTAATGTTGTAAGTTGGAATAGGGTAAGCAAAGCCGCGTCCGTTAGCATCGCCTTCTATTAGGAGTTGGATGAATGTTTTGTTGATAAGATTCATCTCTTTCTGGCAGTCGCCGTAAGTAAAATCCTGTTCTTTTCCGCCCACAATGGCTTTCTTATTTTTAAGGTCTTCCGGACAGTTCAAGTCAAGAGTAACGTTTGTAAATGGAGCCTGTGACCCCCAACGGCTTGGAGTGTTTACTCCGTAAAGGAAACTCTGGATGCACTGGCGAACTTCTTTATCTGTAAGGTTGTCTTTCTTTACAAAAGGAGCCAGATAGGTGTCAAAACTGGAGAATGCCTGAGCTCCTGCCCATTCATTCTGAAGAATTCCTAAGAAATTAACCATTTGGTTAACAAGAGTCGAAAGGTGTGTTGCAGGAGTAGAGGTAATTTTATCTGGAACACCGCCAAGACCTTCTGCTATAAGCTGACGCAGAGACCATCCTGCACAGTAACCTGAGAACATAGAAAGGTCGTGAATGTGGAAGGCACAGGTTTTATGCGCTTCTGCAACTTCTTTTGAGTAAATGTTATTCAGCCAGTAGTTTGCAGTAATTGTTCCGGAATTGTGAAGAATTAAGCCACCAAGAGAAAAGTTTACGTTTGCATTTTCATTAACACGCCAGTCACTCTGTCCAAGGTATCCGTCCATTGTTTTGTTGATATCAACCATAAGACTTTTTGTGTCACGGATAGCTTCCCGGCTTGCACGGTAAAGAATATAAGCTTTTGCAATATCAACTTCTTTGTTTTCTATGAGAACTGTTTCAACTATATCTTGAATTTCTTCGATGGCAGGAATTGAATGTGCGCGGTTTCCTGCAAGTTTTGCACGGAGTTTTTCTTCAACTAAATCTGTGAGTCTGGATGCTTTTTCATCATCAGGGCTTTTTGTAACTGCTTCAATAGCCTTATTGATTGCACATACGATTTTTGATCTGTCGTATTCTGCAATTTCACCTGATCTTTTTACAACTGACTTTAGAAAACCTTTGGTTTCTTCGTCAGAACTGTTTCCCAAAAAGCTGCGCCATTGTGGAAATACTGTCTGCTCGCTCATTTTTTCCCCTCTATATTTTTTATTTCTTTGAGAAATTCTTCAATGTTCTCAAAGTGTTTGTATACTGAAGCAAAACGGATATAGGCAACTTTATCTGCTTCATAAAGTTTTTGGAGAACAATTTCTCCTAAATCTGCGGTTCCAATTTCACGGTCTTCACGACCATGACGTATGGCTGCATCTTCTATATCTGTAACAAGCTGTTCAACCTGTATTTGTGAAAAAGGACGTTTTTCCAAAGCACGCTCAATTCCTTTTTCAAGCTTTGCTTTGTCAAA
>JABUUX010000211.1 GCA_021442965.1 Treponema sp. | reverse complement strand
TATTCAGTTTTAAAACGACAGGATGAAAAATATGTAACTGAACACGCATACGACAATCCACGCTTTGTAGAAGATGTTGTTCGTGAAGTTTACATTGCTTTGAAAAACTTCCCTCTTGAAAAACCTTTTGAATGGTTTAGCGTAGAAGCCGAAAACGAAGAAAGCATTCATAATCACAACGCCTACGCATATACTGAATTCAAGGCATAAAAAAATCCGCCTCAAAATGAAGCGGATTTTTTTTCCTAACCTTTTATTTCCGGCGGGATTCCGGGTTTGTCTTCCAATACATTTCGCCAAAGCGCATATTCCCTTTTGGAATCAACTCCACATTTTTTAAATATTTCAGGAACAGTAACAAACTCAAATCCTTTTTCTTTCAAAATCGGAATAATTTTATCTACAGCCTGAACAGTAGCTTCATTTCCAGACATATCATGCAAAAGATAAATTACTCCGTCATGTGCCATATCAAGCATTCTTTTTACACGTTCATCGGCCGATACTTCAGGAACCCAGTCTTCACACCCCATTCCACAGATAAATGGCAGGCTGATTTTTTTATACATAAGCTCATTTACTGCAATAAATGGCGGACGAAAAAACTCAGGCTCTTTCCCAATTTTATTTTTGATAAGTTCTGTTGTGCGGGATACTTCATCTTCAATCTGTTCTTCTGTCATCTGATTCATAAAAGGATGTGTCCAGCTGTGATTTTCAATATCACACCCATAATCAGCACAGGCTTTCATTACCTTCTCGGATTCCGGAGTAACATTCTGTCCGATTATAAAAAAAGAAGCCTTAACACCATGCTTTTTTAGAACTTCAAGCATGTGAACTGTAGTTGTAGTATTTGGTCCGTCGTCAAAAGATAAAGCGCAGTACATTATCTGCCTCCTTTGGAAAAATTTTTACAGGATAAAAAGTGCGGGTCCCAGCAGGACTTTTTACTGAACGATTTTTACTCCGTCGCCGCTTGAACAGGCAAAGAAACTACCGTCATGACCAACAGCTTTTGTATAAGCTATATTCATTTTTCCCATAAAAGCATCTGCACGGCGGGAATTAACTAAAGCTATGGCACAACCACCAAATCCGGCACCTGTCATGCGGGCACCTATACAGCCATCCATCTGTGAAGCAAGTTCAACCAGAACATCCAGTTCTTCACAAGAAACTTCGTAATCATCTTTTAGCGAAGCATGCGATGCATATAACAACTTTCCAAGGCTTTCCAAGTCATCTTTTTTAAGAGCCTGAACCGCATCAAGTACTCTCTGATTTTCTGAAACAGCATGACGAACACGTTTCAAAATCACCTCATCAGTAATAGCAGATTTACACTCTTCTAACTGGGAAGGTGAAAGACTGCAAAGATTAGGAAGATCTTTTGTATTTGAATATTTTTCTCCATTATTTTTCGAAAGTGGAAGTGCGGCATTCTTTAGCATTTCCAAACCCTTCTCACATTCTTCACGTCTTTCATTATATTTTGATTCTGCAAGAGATCTCTTTTTCTTTGTATTCATCACAACAAGTTTATAATCTCCCAAATTAAGAGGAACATATTCACTTTCAACTTTTTCGCAATCTAAAAGTTCTGCAGTATTTGACTTTGCTGTAGCAATTACATACTGATCCATAATTCCGCATTTGACGTTCATAAATTCATGCTCACTCTGCTGACCAATCAGCGCAATATCTTTTCTGGAAATTTTTAATTTATAAAGTTCAGATACTGCCCATGCAAAACCACATTCAAGAGCAGAACTGGAAGAAATACCACCGGCTGATGGAACATTGGAGGCAATCATCATCTCAAAACCACACGAAAATTTGTAACCTCTTCGCTTCATAATTGCAAGAATACCATTCAGATAATTTCCATAGTGATATTCTTCCTTGTATTCAAAATTATCATTTATATCAAATTCGTAAGCATCGTGATAAAAAAGATCTTTGTAAAATACTTTATTATCATTGCGTTTTCTGATTGCAACATAAAGATAACGGTCTATAGCGGTTGGAAAAACAAATCCACCGTTATAATCAATATGCTCTCCAATAATGTTGATTCTTGCAGGAGCCGATACAATCAGAATAGGATTTTCTGATTCGTGATAAATTTTAAGATATTCTTCTTTTAATTCTTCTGGTGTTATCATAATATTTCTAGTTTATATCGAAAAACGCTACATAACAAGGGAAATAATTAATACACCTTATTACATTAATTGTGCGAAAAATGTATAATTCCCGCCATTATGAGTGAAATTAAATCTGCAGAAAACAGAATGGGCACAATGCCTGTTCTCCCCCTGATTCTAAGCATGTCTCTTCCAATGATGTTTTCTATGCTTGTTCAGGCCTTTTACAATGTTGTAGACAGCTATTTTGTTGCCAAGATTTCTGAAAATGCCCTCACGGCAGTTTCTCTTGCTTTTCCGGTTCAAAACCTGATGATTTCGTTTGCGGTTGGAACATCGGTCGGGGTTAATGCCCTTCTTTCTTTACGACTAGGACAAAAGGATTTTGATTCCGTAAACAAAACAGCCATGAACGGACTGTTCCTTACAGTTATTACATATCTTGTTTTCTGTGCTGTCGGTTATTTTGCTATGGAACCATTCTTTGCAAGTCAAGTAAAAAAAATAGACAATCCTGTACAGCAGGCCGAAGTATTTGGTTACAGCATGGAATATATGAATATCATTCTTTATGTGGGAATCGGTATGTTTGGTTCTGTTATGATGGAAAAACTGCTCCAGTCAACAGGGAAAGCTCTTCTTTCCATGATAACACAGCTGGTAGGTGCAGTTACAAACATAATTATGGATCCTATTCTGATTTTTGGCATTGGTCCGTTCCCTGAAATGGGTATAGCCGGTGCCGCCTGGGCTACAGTTGCAGGTCAAATTAACGCCTGTATTCTAGGCCTTATACTGAACATCACCTGCAATAAAAGCATAAAGTTCAAAATTATAGAATTCTTCAAACCAAGTATAAAAACTATCGGGCAGATTTACAGCGTAGGCTTCCCTTCAATTATTTTAAGTTCAATAACATCTGTAACAACAGCACTTATAAATATTATTCTTGGTAACTTTACTCCAACCGCAATTGCCGTATATGGTATCTACTTTAAGCTGAACAGTATTATTTTTATGCCGGTATTCGGACTGAACAGCGGAATCGTTCCTATCATTGCATACAACTATGGAGCCAGAAATTACAAACGCCTTAAAAGTGCAATTAAAACAGGACTCCTTATGGCCTTTGCAATTATGTTTATAGGAATGCTTATATTCCTTATCTTCCCTTCCCAGCTTCTTAAAATATTCAGTGCCTCAGACGAAATGCTTAAAATAGGTGTACCTGCTATGAGAATTATTGCAACCTCATTCTGCGGAGCTGCTATTGCCATTGTTTTGGGATCGGTTTTCCAGTCAGTACAATCTGCCATGCTCAGTATGATTGTTTCGGTATGCCGTCAGGTCATTGTACTACTTCCAAGTGCATGGCTTCTTTCTCTTTCAGGAAACATAAACCTTATCTGGTTATGTTTCCCAATTGCAGAACTGGCATCTGTTGGATTAAGCCTGATTTTTTATAAAAGAGTATATGATAAAAAAATCAAACCTCTTAAACTGGAAGAAAAAACAAATTCTTAAAAATACTGATTATTTTTTTTAAAATCGGTAGACTATGAAGTATGGAAAAGAAAACATATATCATAGGTCATAAAAATCCAGATACAGACAGTGTTGTAAGTGCTGTAGCTTATACAAAACTTAAGGAATTAATGGGATTCAAAAATCATTTTGCAGCCCGTGCAGGACATTTGAATCCCCAGACCGATTACATATTAAAAAAATTCAATGTTCCAAGTCCGGAATATCTTCCAAACCTTACTCCAAAGGTTGAACATTTTATGCCGGACTTGGAATACTCCGTAAAAGATAATGCATCTGTATGGAGTGCCATTGGAAAAATGGAAGACTTTGAAAAAGTCCGTGTTATTCCTGTAACAGACCAGGAAGGTCACTACCATTCCATTCTTCATTACTCTCATTTTACCAAGAACCTGCTGTCACTTTTAAATCCTGTAAAAAGAACTCCAATTACAACTTCCGTAGGTGCCATAGCAAAAACTTTGAATGCACAGCCTATAGTGGTTCAGAATGAAGATGAAATTTTCAAAGCATCTATTCTTGTTGGAGCCGCACACGCAGAATCTTTTGCAAAAAAAATCAAGGAACATGAAAACGAAAATATCGTAGTCATCACTTCTGACAGGGAAAGTATTCACGAACTCTGTATAAATGCAAAAATCAAACTTCTGATTCTTTCTTCAAACTATGTAATGGGAAAAGAACTCAGACAAAAAGCACAGGAAAATGGAGTTTCTGTTCTTATCAGTCCATATCCGGTAGCCGCTACTTCTATGATGATTGCTTACTCAACTCCAGTTTCTGTAATGAGTGATAAAAATATCCCGGCAGTTCACGCCGAAGACACTATCAATAAAATCAGACCTGCATTAAAGGCATCTCCGTGTCACTGTCTTCCGGTTGTAGATGATGACGATAAACTTATCGGGCTTATTTCTGAACACGACCTTAATATGGAACCTAAAGTTGAAGCTATTCTTGTAGACCACAATGAATTAACACAGGCTTGTGAAGGTATTGAAAATATCCGCATCCAGGAAATCATTGACCATCACAGACTTGGAAATATGCCTACAAAATATCCTATTACTTTCATAAATAAACCTATCGGCTCCACATCAACTCTCATCACACTGCTTTATCAGGAAAACAAAATTTCTATTCCACAGGACATTGCATCAATTCTCCTTTGTGGAATTATGTCTGATACACTTATTCTGCAGTCAACCACAACAACCGATACAGACCGCGACATAGCTGAATATCTTTCAAATATAACAAATCTGGACTATCAGGATTTAGGGAAAGAGATTCTAGAAGCCGGCAGTCGTATTGCAGGGCGTACTCCTGAAAGTGTTGTTCATCAGGATATGAAAGAATACACAGAAGGAAAACTGGTATATACCATCAGCCAGATTGAAGTTGGAAATACAAATGAAATTCTTTCCAGAAAAAATGATTACTTTGAACAGCTTGAAATAGAACGGAAAAACCGAAAAGCTCTTTTTGCCGCTCTTCTGGTTACAGACATAACACAACTTTCCAGTGTTCTGTTAATTGACGCTGATGAAAAATTTGAAAATGCACTGACATTTCAAAAAATGGAAAACCGGATTTTCTATCTGAAAGATGTTGTTTCCCGAAAAAAGCAGCTGGTTCCAATGATTACAGAGCAAATCGCCAATGCAGGATTATAAAAATAATCTCCATTTTCTCTAAATTTTTATTGCTTTTTCCTCATTAGTGGTTATATAATCATATTAGTTTCATTTTATGGAGGTTTTACTAAATGAAAAAATTATTCGCAGCAGCAGTTCTTGCAATGCTTTGTGTTTTTGCAGTATCGGCAGCAGATGATGTTGATCTTACAGCTCCAGCTTCACAGATTCGTTTCCCTGATGACTGGGTACTTGGATCTTGGTACGACGCAAAATGGGATGCCACTTGGACAATCGGTAACAACGATATTAAAATTTACAAAGGCAGTGAACTTGTAGTTTCTTTTGCAGATAAAGTTCAGAACTACACAGTAAAAGCCGGTGTTAGCGGACTGGTTATCAGCTTTGACTGTGCCGCAACAAATCGTTCTTATTCAATTACAAAACCGATTTCCCTCAGCACTGATTTAAATCTCGTAGTTGATCGCAAAGACGTTCCTGCAAGCGACAAGAACAAGCACTGGGAAACAGCAATCAAATACAAAAAATAACTTTTATTAAATTTGATTGCAATGAGCCGGTTATTTCCTTGTGAAATGACCGGCTTTTTTTATTTTTCTACATAAATACTTTATTTTGAATACTTTCCACATCTTCATCAAAACTATAAAATGAAGTTATGAATCCAAATCAGACAGGTGCTCACGGCACTAAAACAAATGACAACCATGCAGCATTATGGCACGGACGCTTTGAAGAAGGTCCCGATGCTGAAGCTGTTGCTTTTGAAACTTCCATCCACGTTGATGAACGTATGGCATTGGACGACATAAACGGAAGTATAGCACATGCAAAAATGCTTACAAGCGTAAAACTTATTTCAGAAGACGAAGCAGAACAGATTATAAAGGGACTTGAATCCATAAAAGCTGATTTAGAATCCGGTTCCCTTAAAATTGATTATTCCGCAGAAGACATACATTCTTTTGTAGAAGCTACCCTTACAGACCGCGTAGGCGAAGCGGGAAAAAAAGTTCACACAGGACGCAGCAGGAATGACCAGGTAGCATTGGATGAACGGCTTTACCTAAAACGCATAATTCCGGAACTTCAGGCTTCTCTTAAAACACTCATTTCGGCTCTTGTAAAAATCGCAGAAGAAAACCTGAATACTTTAATGCCGGGCTTTACACACATGCAGCACGCTCAGCCTGTAACTCTGGCCCATCACGTTTGTGCCTGGAGCTGGATGCTAGTTCGAGATATTGACCGCCTTTCAGACTGCCTTAAACGTATAGACTACTCACCTATCGGTGCCTGCGCCCTTGCCGGAAGCGGACTTCCTTTAGA
>JABUUX010000105.1 GCA_021442965.1 Treponema sp. | reverse complement strand
ATTATATTGCTATGGAAAATCTCATTCAACCTCGTATTTTAAAAGGATTCCGTGATTTTATGCCGGAATCAGAAATTACAAGAAACACACTTATTGAAAAAATTACAAAAGTATACCGTTCTTATGGTTATGTCCCGATTGATACTCCTGTTTTGGAATACACCGATATTCTGCTTCGTAAATCAAACGGTGAAACTGAAAAACAAGTTTTCCGTTTTGAAGACAATGGCGGTCGTGATGTTGCAATGCGTTTTGACCTTACAGTTCCATTTGCCCGATTTACTGCAGAACATTTTTCCGAACTTTATATGCCTTTCAAACGCTATCATATTGCTAAAGTCTGGCGTGGCGAAAAACCTCAGCAAGGTCGTTACCGTGAATTTGTTCAGTGTGATATTGATACAGTTGGAAGTGATTCCGCCACATCTGATTTTGAAATCCTTTCTGTAATGAGGGCAGCCCTTTGTGAAATTGGTGTTGCTGATGTTACTATCCGTGTAAATCACCGGGGCATCTTTAACCGTTTCCTTGCAAAAATCGATTGTCTTGAAAAATCAGAAGAGATTCTTCGTTCTGTAGATAAACTTGCTAAAGTGGGTGAAGAAGAAGTAAAAAAAGAACTTGTTGAATTTACAGGTGATGAATCAAAAGCTTGTAAAATCCTTGAATACATTTCTGCAAAAGGTAGTTTTCTTGAAGTCCTTTCTAAAATTGAAAATATGGCAGGTGGAGAAGCCGAAGATACACTCCGCATGAAAAGTATATATGCTATGATGCAGGCTTCAGGTATTGAAAATACTTATGTTCTTGATCCTAGTATTACCCGTGGACTTGATTATTACACTGGAGTTGTTTACGAAACTTTCCTTAATGAACTTCCATCTATCGGTTCCGTATGTTCAGGAGGACGTTATGATAATCTTACAGGTCTTTATATGAAAGAAAAGGTTTCAGGTGTAGGTGCATCTATCGGACTTGACCGCCTTATAGCGGGACTTGAACAGCTTGAAAAAATTGAAAAGAAAGGCAGTTACCTTGATGTAGAGATTTTTAACCAGAATGGTGACGATGTTGTAGTTTATCACAAAGTAGCAGCTGAACTTCGTTCCAAAGGTATAGCTGTTGAAGTTTTTCCAGAGCCTAAAAAAATGAACCAGCAGTATAAAGTAACAGAAGCAAAAGCTGTAAAATGGGGCATTCTTATGAACGCCGAAGAAATTTCATCTGGGACATTTACATTGAAAAATCTTCAGACACGTGAGCAGTTTTCAGGAATGACTTCAGAAACCGCGGCAGAAAAAATAAAAAGTTAATTTTACTATCATTTATTTTTCTCCAATATTTTTCCTTTGTGTTGACATAATTTGATTTTTTCAATAATCTATAAATGTACATTACTAGTTTTTAATACAAAGACTCGTGAATCCCACGGGTCTTTTTTGTTATGTACAAGGAATATTTTTGGAATACATATCATTTAAATCAATTAAGTATTACTCAGATTGTGCACCCTTAGTTGAAGGACTTGGTTTCCGTCTTGTTGAACTTAAAGTTATCCCGGGAAAAGAAGTTACAAAAATCGGAGTTATCATTTCTTCACCGGATCCTAAAGCAAATATCAGTGTTAATGACTGTGCAAAGGTACATATGGCACTTCTTCCGCGTTTGGAAGCTCTTATCGGAACTGATAACACTTCAATGGAACTTACAAGTCCCGGAATTGAACACAATATAAAAAATGCTGCAGAATTTGAACTTTTTGTGAATCGCGATGTAAGAGTTTTTGATAAAACAATTACAGAATGGGTTGGTGGAAAAATAAAATCTTCTGATGATAAATCAGTAACATTGGAAAAAGAAGACGGTAATTCTGTTACTGTTCTTTATGAAAATATAGCAAAAGCAAAATTTCTGCAAAAATAAGCAGATTACAAGGAGATAAACATGTCAGAGATGGCAGATGCTATCCGTGCATTGATGGACGAAAAAGGATGCTCGGAAGATTCAGTAAAACAGACAATTGAAAAAGCTTTGAAAGCCGCTTACAAAAGAACTTTCGGAACAGATGAAAATGCTATAGTAACATTTGAAGATGATCTTTCTGATGTTTATATTTTTTCAAGAAAAACAGTAGTTGACGGGGTTTATGATCCTGTAATTGAAATTGAACTTGAAGAAGCAAAAGAACTTTCTGATGAGGTTGAAGAAGGTGATGAAATTGACATTCAGCTTGATCCAAAATCTTTTGAACGTTCAGCAGTTTCAACTGGAAAACAGACAGCTCATCAGGGGCTTACAGAATCTCTTAAAACTTCTCTTTACAATGAGTATAAAGATAAAGTTGGAGAAGTAATCATAGGTTACTATCAGCGCGAGCGTAATGGTACAATTTTTGTTGACCTTGGTGCAAAAGTTGAGGGTGTACTTCCATTAAAGTATCAGTCTAAACTTGAACATTATGAAAAAAATGACCGTATTAGAGCACTTATTGCAGAAGTAAAACCTTCAAATACAGGTCTTCAGCTTATTCTTTCACGCAGTGATGCTCGTCTTGTTTCTAATATTCTTGAAACAGAAGTTCCTGAAATATCTGATGGAACAATTGAAATTCAAAGAATAGTTCGAGATGCTGGTTATCGTACAAAGATTGCAGTATCTACAAATCGTGAAGACGTAGATCCTGTAGGAGCTTGTGTTGGGCTAAAAGGTGTACGTATTCAAAACGTTATCCGTGAACTGCTTGGTGAAAAAATAGATGTTCTTCGTTATGACGCAGATCCTACTGTTTTTATTAAAAATGCTCTTTTGCCAGCTCAAGTAGAACGTGTAATTATTTTGGATAATGATAAACGTCAGGCTTTAGCTATTGTTGAAGATTCTCAGTTTTCACTTGCAATTGGTCGACAAGGACAGAATGTTAGACTTGCAAATAAACTTTGTGACTGGAATATTGATGTTAAGACAATTGACCAGGCTTCTGAAATGGATTTGTCCGAAATTGCAACAGTTCAGAATGCAGAAAACTTGTTTGACGGTTCATATGACGAAATTACAACAGTACAGGAACTTCCAGGTGTTGATGAACGAGTTGCTTCATTACTCAAAGAAAATGGAATTGAAGATATTGAAAGATTTGTAGAAGCTTTTGATAATGACCAGATTCATATTGACGGTGTATCAGCCGATGATCTGGAAGCTGTAAATGAACTTATTGAATCAAATGTTCAGTTTGTTGAAGAAGAAACTGCTGAGGAAGAAAATAAGGAAACAGATTCTGAATCTGCTGATGAAGAAGAATATTTCTGTCCTGAATGCGGAGCAAAAATTACTCTTGATATGACACATTGTCCTGCATGTGGTGTAGAATTTGAATTTGAAGAGGGTGAGGAATAAGGAAATTTATGGCTGAAGAAACAGTAAAAAAGCCAGCAGTTGTAGTGCATAAAAAACAACAGGAAGCCACACAGACTCCCGTATCGGCTGAAAAGAAAAAGGTAATTGTTATTAAAAAGAAAACACCGGCAGGAACACCTAACGTAACTCAGGCTTCTGCTCAAGTATCATCTGAAATAACACCTAAAAAAAATGTCGAACCTTCTAAAAAGGTGGTTGTAAAAAAGCCTGATACTGCTGCAAAAACAGAAGAAACACCTGTAGAAAAAACTACAGAAAATAACAATGGAAAAATTGTAAACCGAAATCCTGGTTTTGAATTAAACCCTTCCAGACCGAACATTAAGGCTGGAAATCTTTCTGATAAACCTAAAAACCGTTCAGGTTATAATAATTATAATTCTAATCAACGCGGACAGAGCGGTCAGGGGGGAAAATCCTATAACCGTGAAGGAAATTCAGGTGGTTTTACAGGAGCTCAGGCACGACAGGGATACCAGAACCGAGAAAACTATAATCGGGAGGGTAACGGCCAAAACCGCCAGGGTGGAAATTTTCAAAATCGTCAGGGTGGCGGATTTAACCGTCAGGGTGGAAACTTTCAGAATCGTCAGGGTGGAAATTTTAATGGTGGTCAGAATAATGGCTTCCGACCTCGTACAGGTAATGCACCTGCTCCTCTTCCTGTCGATAATTCTCGTCAGCCGTCTAAAAAAGCGGCATTTAAGGGAAAGAAACAGGTTTATAATCGAAAAGATGAAGAACAGTATGATGATAATCTTTTTGGACAGAAGAAAAAATCTGAAACCCCGGCAAGTGTAGTACCAAAATCCATAGATATAATGGAATCTATCTCAATTTCTGATCTTGCAAAAAAGATGAATTTAAAAGCATCAGAAATTATTGGGAAATTATTCTCTATGGGTATGATGGTTTCAATCAACCAGTCTATTGATGCTGATACTGTTGAAATCTTATGTGGAGAATATAATTGTGAAGTTCATCGTGTAAGTCTTTATGATGAAACTGTTATTGAGTCTGAATCAGATGACGGTGTTGAACTTCTTTCGCGTCCACCTATTGTTACTGTAATGGGACATGTTGACCATGGAAAGACAAAAACTCTGGATGCAATTCGTAATTCAAATGTTGCAGCAGGGGAAGCTGGTGGCATTACTCAAAAAATCGGTGCTTACTCTGTTAGTACACCTAAAGGGAAGATTACTTTCTTGGATACACCAGGTCATGAAGCTTTTACACTTATGCGTTCCCGAGGTGCTCAGGTTACAGATATCGTAGTTCTTGTTGTAGCTGCGGATGACGGTATTATGCCTCAGACTCTTGAAGCTATTGACCATGCAAAAGCTGCAAAAGTTCCTATTGTTGTTGCTGTAAATAAAATTGATAAACCTGAAGCGAATATTGACAGAGTTATGACTCAACTTTCTGAGAGAGGGCTTGTGCCTGAAGAGTGGGGTGGAGATACTCAGTTTGTAAAAATTTCTGCTCTAAAGCGTGAAGGTATAGATGATCTTTTGGATGCTATTTTACTTCAGGCTGAAATGCTTGAACTTAAAGCAAATTTTGAATGCCGTGCAGAAGGAAAAATTCTTGAATCTCGAGTAGATCAGGGACGTGGTGTTGTTTCTTCTGTAATTATTGAACGCGGTACTCTTCATCAAGGGGATCCTTTTGTTGCAGGAATTTTCTCTGGACGTGTTCGTGCAATGTTTGATGATCACGGAAAGCGTATTCAGGATGCAGGACCTTCTACACCAGTAGAAGTTCTTGGAATGGATGAAATGCCAATGGCAGGAGATCCTTTCCAGGTTACTGAAGATGAAAAAGAAGCTCGTGCTATATCAACTAAACGTCAGGAACTTAAACGTTTTGAAGCTGCTAAAGCAGTAAAGAAAGTTACTCTTGAAAATATGTTCAGCACAATTGATGAAAGTAAGATTCAGGAACTTAAGGTAATTATTAAAGCAGATCTTCAGGGGTCTGCCGAAGCACTTAAGATTTCTTTGGAAAAACTTACAACAAAAGAAATCCGTTTGAATGTTATTCATTCAAGTGCAGGTGCAATCAATGAAAGTGATGTAACTCTTGCAGCAGCAGATAATGCAGAATCAAATGCAATTATCATTGGATTCAATGTTCGACCAACCCCTAATGCAAAAGCTCTTGCAGACAAAGAAGGAGTTGAAATTCGCAAGTACAGCATTATTTACAAAGCTGTTGAAGAAATCCAACAGGCTATGGAAGGAATGCTTCGTCCTGATACAAAGGAACAGGTTACTGGTATGCTTGAAGTTCGTAATACATTCAAAGTTCCAAAAGTTGGAACTATTGCAGGTTGTTACGTTACCGAAGGTGTTGTTCGCAGAACAAGTTATGTAAATCTTATACGAGACGGTGTAGTTAAATATACTGGTAAACTTGCTTCTCTTAAACGATTCAAAGATGATGCTAAAGAAGTTACAACCGGATATGAATGTGGTGTTGGTCTTGAAAACTGGCAGGATATTATGGTTGGTGACCAGATTGAAGCTTTTGAATATATCGAAATAAAACGAAAGCTTGGCGATGATTTGGTTGATGACCGAGCTGAAAACGAAAAGAAAGCTGCTGAAGCTGCTGCAAAAGCAAAAGCCGAACAGGATGCTATTTTAGCTCTCGAAGCTGAAGAAGCTGCAAAAGCAAAAGCTGAAGGTAAGGCAAGAAAAGCAGCTAAAGATTCGGTTAATCCTGGAAGTCAGTCATAGGAGCAGCGGTTAATGGGGCAGTATAGAATACAGCGTCTTAATGATCAGTTACGTGATGAAATATCACAGTTGATACTTCGTGGGGAGGTAAAAGACCCTCGTGTATCAACATTTCTTAGCATTAATCGTGTTGAAGTAACAAATGATTTTTCATATGCTAAAATTTATGTTTCTACTTTTCTTCCTGATAAACAGCTTCAAAAAGGTGTAGATGGATTGAACTCTGCTGCTGGATTTTTACAATCTGTAATAGCAAAAAAAATACAGATTCGAAAATTTCCTAAGTTTCAGTTTATTGTTGATTCTGGAATGAAAGAAGGATTTAACATGGTTCAAAAATTAAATCAACTTGAAGCGGAAAGTAAAGAACGTGAAGCCGGTAATAACGATTCTAAATAAGATTAAACTGATATAAGTGATGAATCAAAAAGCAACATTCATAGGGATGTTGCTTTTTTTATGAAAATTTTTTTATGAAAGATTATTAGAAAAAAAAAGCTTCCCAATAAAGGAAGCATTAAATATGGGCAGTGAGAGGATCGAACTCCCGACATTCTGGGTGTAAACCAGACGCTCGTACC
>JABUUX010000151.1 GCA_021442965.1 Treponema sp. | reverse complement strand
TGTGTGGCCATCTTCTGGCGCTTTCTTTTCTTACCACAAGGCATGAATAGAGCTCCTTATTTAAAATAACTTTATAAAGTGTAATTATTATAATAAGAATGCAATAAACAGGTCAATATAACTTAATCATGTTTTTTGAAAAGTTTTGAAACAAGAGAAACTTCATTTTGAGAAGATTCCGATGACAAAAGTGCTGCTTTATTTTCCTGCTGAATAGCATCATACACTTCCTGTCTGAAGACCTTAACGTTTTTGGGGGCTTCAACACCAATTTTTACCTGGTCTCCCTGTACACTAATTAATGTAATTGTTATATCGTTTCCAATTTTTATTTTTTCATCAATTTTTCGGGCAAGGATAAGCATTATTTTCCTCCCTGAAGCATCTTCACAATATCAACTTTTGTTGACCATCGGTTATCATTTAAAATTACCTGCATACATTTATGTGTATTTTTATTAATAACAAGAGGTCCTGCAAAATTTGCTGTTATTGGAGCACCACCGGAAGGAATTGTAACAATTGTCATTATAATAATATCTTCCGGTTTTGAAACATCAATTTTCTTTAATGATTCATCATCTATATCTGTTTCATAATTCGAACAGATTAAAAAGGGGTCAACAATTAAAAAGGCAACATTAGGATTCTCTGTGCTCTGCAACCAAATAAAAGGCTCATATTCTGAATCAATTAATGCATATTTTGTATAATCTTCAAATCCGAATATTCCTTCTGGAATATAAATTAAATGATCTTCTGAAACTTCTACAATTCCCTTTGCCTTTGTATTCACGTTCATTTTCTAACCGTCCTATTTCATATAATTAAGCAGAGTACTTGAATACATCTTACCAGCCTGACTTAAAGTAGCCTGATTTGCATAATCCAGCATTTTTAGATCAGTAATTGCTTTAGTATAATCCAAGTCTCCTTCTCTAGAAATTTGCTGAGTAACATCAAGTGCAAGTTTTGAAGAACGAACTGCATTCATCTGAGCCCTTTCATATTCACTTCCAGATTTTGCAAGGCGAGAGATAAGGCTTCCAATACCCATATCTAAAGACCCCAGAACACGTCCTCCAATAGATTCTGTATCCCCTTCAAGCAGTGCATTTCTAAATGCAATAACAGTATCAAACATAGAACCACCAGCAACGCGTACCCCTTTAGAAAAATTGTACGGAGGTTTTTGTGTACTGTCATTTATTATTCCAAGTTCATTAAGTGCACTTCCTTCAAGATCCTGCATCCAAAGCTGGCGGGCATCAGTAGTTGAAAAATTGATTGCACTTGTAACAGGATCAATACTTGCTTTTACAGCAGCATCACTTGAATTTATTTTGGCTACAACTGCATAGACATTATCACCTGCATTAATATTTATTTTTACTCCATCAATAAGCAAAACACTGTCTTCTTTTGCCTGCCATCCAGAAACATCTCGTTCTCCAAACACCTGCTGGTTTTCTGCCCAAAAAGTTTTATTACCGGCATTATCATTCACCAGATATTTATTTTCATCAACTTCAATTAAATTCACATCAATATTTCCGTTATATCGTACGGACTGAACAAGTGGAATACCGGAACCTTCAACATTTCCCATTTCAATTTCAAATGCTGTAGACTTTGTATTTGTCCCTGCAAACAATGAATTACCATCAGATGAAACTGCATTTGCATTTTGAACAAGCTGCCCTAATAACTGATCTACTTCAGAAGCCATATTTTTCAGATCTTCTTTTGTGTATATACCATTGGCACCAGTTACAGCAAGTTCACGAATTCTTTGCATTATATCAAGAGAATCAGTCATATAACCTTCTCGAAGTGCAAATTCATCAGTAAGTGTCTGGGCATTTTTTTCAAACTGATTAACGCGATTCAAATATGACTGATAACGAACTACATGACCTGCTGCTAAAGGATCATCTCTTAGGCGCTGAATTTTCTGCTGGCTTCCAATCTGATTATTCAGATTATTTAAACGACTTTCCTGTAGTCTAAGATTTGCCTGTGTATCATTGTTATACATTTTGGAACTAATTCTTGTTGACATACACTTCCTCCACTATTTGCTATTTACTATTCACTATCAAACACCGAGTCTGTTTATTACGGTATCAATTAGATTATCCCAAACAGTAATAAACTTTGCGGCTGCATTATAACCGTGCTGAAATTTCATAATTTCTGCAAGTTCTTCATCTATATTTACTCCACTAATTGAATCACGGGTGGAACGAAGATCGTTCATAATAGAAGACTGACTTAAATGATTCATTTCTGCCTGTTCCCCTTTAAGCCCCACATTTGTAACTGAATCTGCAAAAAAATCATCTAAAGTTCTTTCTGAACCAATCATTATTTTTGTATTACGTATTGCAGCCATTTCTGTTGCTGCCCTACCATCTCCTGCATTAACATTTCCATTCGGATCTGCGAAGGCAGCTGCAACGCTCATTACATCATTTTTTAATGCTGAATTAACTTCAACATATGCTGAAGGATTATAAACAGGACTTACTGAATACTGTGCCCCAGCAAGAACATTAACTGCATCTGCCTGTGAAAAATCGTATGCATTTTCTTCTCCGTTCCCTGAAAGAATTCCTGAATATCCTGCAAGGAAATATCCGGAATCTTCTACATGACGGATAACAAAGTCCGGATTATCTGTACTTGAAGAAGTTGTAGCTTTAAGAACAAGATGATTGTTTCGATCAAGGTAAGCTTTTACCTCACTTGTAGAATCATTAATTCTATTAATTACAGTTTCTACAGTATCGGTTGCATAATAGTTTATTGACACATTACCTGTAGAACCGCTTAATATCATTGTTCCTTCAAGACCTACCTGTTCTTGAAGGTTTAATTCATTTGTTCCTGTAAAACGGAAAATATATGAAGTATCTAATTCACCATCTCCATTTCTGTCAAAATTTCCGTTAGCATTTTCAACAAAAGAATGCTGAACAAAAAAATCAAGACCAGTTACTTTATTTGCTCCCGAAGCATTTTTATGAACATCATTTACAAGATCACTGAAATTCATTGTCATTGTATTCAAAGACTGGATTTCATTCCTTACATCAACATCTCTGAGTTCAATCAGTGCACCAAGCTTTCCACCCTTAAATACAGCATCATTTCCTGTATCTGACCAAATTACTTTATTAAGACCTGTATCATCTTTTCTTGTTTCAAGTGCAAAATCTCTTGCAATATGTCCTTGTACCAAAATCTGTCCGTCAACATGAATCATAAACTCATCAGGATCTCTGGTATCACGAGTTATATTTACAAGCTCTGAAAGTTTATCAACTAATAAATCTCTACGGTCCAAAAGATCATTCGGATTGTCCCCAAGTCCCCGACTTTCTACAATCTGATCATTTATTGCAGCAATCTGGCGAGCCAAATCATTAACCTGTTTTACTGTAGCTTCAATATCTGAATCAAGAATCTTTTGAATTCCATCCAGACTTTCCCACCTTTGTCTGATTGAATCTGTTAAAGTTTCACCCCTTGTAACAACAGCCTGTCGTGCAGCCTGACTTTCAGGATTCATTGAAAGTTCCTGCCAGCCTTCCCAGAATTTATCCATATTAGAACGAATTGAAATATCGTATGGTTCGTTATAAATCTGTTCAAGCATTGTATAATAATCAGATCTGGTTCCCCAGTATGTTTCTTGATTTGCTTGAGCCACAATACGGGCATCAAGAAATTCGTCACGAAGGCGTTCAATACTTTTTACATCAACCCCTTGCCCTATAAGCCCGGGTCTTTCAGGACGGGTTAAATCTGGTTTGTATAAAGGGTCAAATTCTTTAATCTGAACTCTCTGCCTAGAATATCCTTCGGTATTTGCATTTGAAATATTATGACCTGCTGTAGTGATGGCATCTGTATTTGCCATAATACTGCGTTTACCAAGTTCTATACCTGAAAAAGTTGATCCCATGGATTTCTCCTTGATTATAAACTAGAAATTAATATCAAGCACCACACTCACTGGCTGCTTTTGAACAATATTTCCATTATTGGAATAAGTCTTTGGAGATGCTTGTTCCAAAACTCCACCAATAAAACCTCTTGTTATTTTGATGTAATCATTTAAAACTTGATTTTCAATTTTTGAAGAAGAAAGTTTTGAACGCAGAATCATTATTTTTCGTGCATAAGGCTGAAGTTCTTCACCAGTCATCATTTTCTGAAGTCTGTCTCTTTCTGCATCAATTTTTAAAAAATCATTTGAACTGTCATTTATTTGATTTGTAATAAATACCAAATCTTCCCAATTTTTTTTCTGAACAGTGTCACGAAGATCTTTCTGTTTTTTACTTATAGCAGAAATAATTTCATCTTCTTTTGAGAGAATATTTTCAAAAAGTTTAAGATTTTCTTCAGTCATTTAAACACACCTCTTATTAGAGTTTTCTTCTTAGAATATCGGTGAGTTAAATTTTTTATTTAGGATTATTTATTGATTTTTATTTTTTTAAACAAGCTGATTGTAAATCTGGTCAGCAAGTCCAAAGCCGGCATTTTTGGTCATAGCCTGAGAATATTCATCCCAAAGCATATCTTCATACATATTCATGGCAAAATCAGATTCCTGACTTTTCATTACAGTTTTACGCATTTCTGAAAGCATCTGTTTTACAAAATAATTTTCAAGTTCAAGAGCTTTTTCATAAAGTTCACTTGTACGGTCAATAGTTTTTACTTTAACATTTGGATTAGCCTGATTTGCTGCAGCACCACGAGGCATAGAAGTTTTATCGTTTTCAGTTTTAAAAGTTCCATGAAATCCGGTTGTATATTCACCATTCAAGCGTCCCTTTTCTATTATTTGTCTTGATGAAAGAGTTGATTCATTATTTTTAGTTTCTTCAAATCTACCCTGCATCTGAAGTTTTTCTACTAATTCAGAAAATTTTGCTTTATCAGCATTCGACTGGGCACTTTGAATTGCAGAAGCTCCGTTTGTAAGACCTGTATAAGCACTTATAGATGAAACGTTCATATTTACCTCTTTCATTAGGATTATCGGAAAATAGAATAACTAGTTTAGTGAAAAAAAATCCTGTTCCATTTCTGAAACAGGATTTTTAATTTACTTTATTTACTACCGTTTAAGATTTACAGCCGTACTCAGCATTGAATCACTTGTCTGTACACTTTTTGAATTAAATTCATATGCACGCTGTGCTGTAATCATTTGAACCATCTCATTAACTACTGAAACATTTGACATTTCAAGAAACTTGTGGCGGGTTTGACCAAAACCTTCATAACCCGGACGTCCGGCAATTGGTGCACCAGATGCATTTGTAACAGTAAACAGATTATCTCCTTCAGCCTGAAGTCCAACGGCATTAGGAAAACGATAAAGTTCCATTTGACCAACTTCTACAGGTTCGTTTCCTCCATTAACTTTTACAGAAACAACACCGCCTTGCGTAATATTCAAAGTAGAAACATCATATCCTTCAGGAAGAATAATTTCAGGCATAACACGAAGACCATTTGAATTTACAAGCTGTCCGTTCATGTCAACCTTAAAAGAACCGTCACGAGTATATGCATAACTACCGTCATACTGCTGAACACGAAAAAAGCCTTCCCCTACAATAGCAACGTCAGTATCTACATTTGTATTCTGAAGCGAACCTTGATTCATTATTCTTTGAGTTGCAGCAACTTTTACACCAGCTCCCTGCTGAATTCCTACAGGTGTAACAGTATCTTCTGTTGCAGGTGTACCTGCCAGTTTTATATTCTGATATATTAAATCTTCAAATTCTACACGCTGCTGTTTATATCCTGTTGTATTTACATTTGAAAGGTTGTTTGAAATTGCATCCATATTGGATTGCTGTCCGTTCATCCCGGTTGCTGCTGTCCATAAACTTCTTACCATAGATTTTAAACCTCCTGTTTTAGTTAATAGTTATAATGAATAGTTACTTGTATACAGCAACCTTCTGCCAAAGTGTATCCATCATTGAATCTTCCGAGGTAATTGTTTTTTGATTTGCCTCGTAAGCGCGGTTTACTTCAATCATCTGAACCATTTCATTAACTACATTTACATTAGAAGTTTCTGTATACCCCTGCATAAATGTAGGACGTTCAGAACCTTCAGCTATATGAGCGGGACCTGTAATATCATTTGCTGTATAAAAACTATTTCCCATTTTTTTCAGATATCTTTCGTTATCAAATCTTACGACCTTAAAACGATCAATTTCTAAATCTTCCGTTTCTGAATAGATAATTCCATCAGAATTGACCTTAAATTTATCATTTTCAACACGTATATATCCGTTTTCCCCAAGCACCGGATATCCGTCTTTTGTTTCCAGAATTCCTTCTTTTCCAATGAAGAAGTTTCCGTTTCTTGTATAACGTTCACCATTTGGAGTTTCAACTACATAAAACCCTTTTCCTGCAAGTGCTGTATCCGTTTTTGTATTTGTTACCTTAAAAGAACCTTGAGTAAAATCAGTAAAATTTTCGTTAATTTCTACTCCAAGCCCTAGTTTTCCAATAACAGGTGCCGCATCAGCAGAACCAGCTGGAGTTTCATAAATACCGTCAAAACTTGTACGACGTAAAAGAAGTTCGCTAAAGTTTTTACTTACAGCAACATCACGTTTAAAACCTGCAGTATCAACATTTGCAAGATTGTTTGAAATAGCATCCAGGCGATTTTGCTGGGCATTCAT
>JABUUX010000319.1 GCA_021442965.1 Treponema sp. | reverse complement strand
CCGAAAACCCTTTTAATTATGGCGGAGAGCTGCCGCCTGAACAATCAGCTTCACCGGCAGACACTATTACATCAGCTTCTGATTTCTCATCCTTTGCTGAGCCCACTAAAATTGCGTCAGAAAATCAGAGTCCCGATGCAGAATACCAGCCTGCCCCGGATGATTCAGACTATGAACCTGAACCAGAAGAAACAGCTCCAGTTCAGAATAATGACTTTATAACATGTGCAAACGGACAGAAAATTTCCATAGCACAATTACGCGGAACTGTAACTGCCAATTTTTCAGTTTCAGACGGATTTGCCGCTATTGCACTTCAAAACACAGGTTTATGGAAAATTGAGGGCAACAAAGTATGCACTACCGTTAAAACTGAATTTGATAAAGGAACTTTTGACCAAAGAAATCAGGCTCTTTCTACTGCTGTTTCTGCCGTTATCGGAAAACCAATGTTTTTTGAAGTTACTGTAGAAAAAAAAGAACAAACAGCTGTCCACACTGAAGAAATTCCTGAAAAAGTAAAAATGGTTATGGATGTATTCAAAGGTTCTTTATAAGACATCAAAAAAATCTTAAAAATTTTTCTTAGATTTTGCGTAATAATGAAAAATAAAGCCATATTAACTTTAGACAGATTTTTCTGTCAGGAGTTTTTATGGAAATTTATTCTTTTTCACCTTTCGGATACGAAGGTTCCCTTGTTACAGTTGAAGTGGATTTAAGGAGAGGCATTCCCGCGGTTGATGTTGTAGGACTTGCTGATGGAGCGGTTAAAGAAGCTCGTGAACGCATGCAAGCCGCTATAAGAAATTCAGGGTTTGATTTTCCACCAGAAAGAGTTCTTATCAGCCTGTCTCCTGCCGATCTGAAAAAAGAAGGTGCCGGCTTTGATTTGCCTATTGCACTTTCTGTTCTAGCGGCTAATGAAATTTCAGAAAATTCTTCTGATAATTTTATGTCAGACAGTGTTCTGATTATGGGGGAGCTTGAACTTTCAGGAAAAATTCGTGCTGTAAAAGGAGTCCATGCTGCCTGTTCCACAGCTCAAGCCTGTGGTATTTCCAGGTGTATAGTTCCTCAAGGAAACGCCGATGAAGCCCGTGAAGTTACCGGAATGCTTGTGTACGGAGCAGATACTTTATCAGATGCTCTGAATGCTTTAAAAAATCCGGACTGCTTTTCTGCTTCCAGGCATGTAACCGATGAACAAGGCTTACCTGCAGGTTCCGTTCTAATTGACGGGGTTTACTTTGGGCCTGTGATGGAAGGGTTTGAATTTTCTGAACTTCGCGGACAAGAAAAGTTGGTAAGGGCGCTTCAGATAGCGGCGGCTGGTGGTCATAACCTAATGGCTGTTGGTGCACCTGGTTGTGGAAAGACAATGGCCGTACAGAAGCTTCCTGCTCTGCTACCTCTACTTACAAAAGAAGAAGCACAAAGCGTAACGCGTATTTGGTCTTTAGCAGGTATTCTGCAACCGTCAGAACCAATAATCAGAACGCCACCTTTCAGAATGCCACATTCTACAGCGACGCTCGAAGGTTTATGTGGCGGCGGACCTCAGTGCAGACCTGGAGAAATAAGTTTGGCTCATAACGGAGTTTTATTTCTTGATGAAGCTGCAGAATTTCGTACTACAGTCTTACAAACTCTGCGAGTCCCACTGGAAAGCAGTCGCATTACACTCAGTCGTGCAGGTCGCTCTACCGTTTATCCTGCAAACTTCCAGCTTATGCTTGCCGCAAACCCCTGCCCTTGTGGGAATTACGGAAACAAAAGCAAAATCTGCCTTTGCTCTGCCAGTGCCATTGATCATTACTGGAAAAAATTCTCGGCTCCATTATTAGATCGCGTTGACCTTAGAGTTTCAGTCTCAAATGAATCCGAAAACGGGTTCGATGAATCTCAAAAAACGCTTTCCACAAATGAATTAAGGCGACCAATTGCAAAAGCTGTTTCTATTCAAAGAAAACGGCAGGGTTGTAAAAATGCATCTTTAACTCCAGAACAAACAGGATCTTTCTGTCCGCTAAATGCAGAAGTTAAAAAAACTTTGGATAAAGCTGTTGTTCATTACGGATTTTCTCCTCGTGCAACAGCAAGCATAATTAAAACAGCCAGAACAATTGCAGATATGGACGGTTCTGTTGATATTCAAAAAAATCATTTGGATGAAGCCGTAGATTTTAGAAAGGTTTTCAATAATCTGGCATTTGATGAATTTTAATATCAAATAATTAAAATTCAGTTAAACAGAAAAGGCTGTCTGACATACAGAACAGCCTTAATTACCGGCGAAGAGACTTGAACTCTTACGTTATTGCTAACAAAGGATTTTGAGTCCTTCGTGTCTACCATTCCACCACGCCGGCTTAACAATGGAAAAATATTAACAAATTAAGTGGGGTTTTTCAAGTGTTCCTACCTTGTTATAATAAATATGTGAAGATTACATCATCCACTTTTATTGGTTCCTCACCCGAAACAGTTCTTAAAGAAGTTTTTGGCTTTACAGAGTTCAGATACAAACAAAAAGAAATCATTAACAATGTTCTCTCTGGGAAAGATACTCTTGCCGTAATGCCAACCGGAGGAGGAAAATCTCTTTGTTATCAAATTCCCGCTCTTATTTTAGAAGGGATAACGCTTGTTATTTCGCCTCTCATTTCTCTTATGCAGGACCAGGTTTCTGCTATGAAAGATTCCGGCATACCCTGCGTTTATATCAACAGTACCTTGGACTGGGATGAATTTCTTGAGTCTCAAAAAGAAATTAAAAACGGAAACATAAAACTTGTCTATCTTTCTCCAGAAGGTCTTACTTCAAATAAAATTCGAGAACTTTTAACCAGCGGTCAAGTTCATGTCAGTTGCGTTACAATCGATGAAGCTCACTGTATAAGTGAATGGGGACACGATTTTAGACCGGACTATCTTGAAATATCATATGTTCGAAAACTTTGTCCTGATGCAGTAATGCTTGCTTTGACCGCTACAGCAACAAGCCTTGTACGAAATGATATTATTAAAAATCTTGGCATGAAAACGCCTGAAATCTTTATTTCCAGTTTTAACCGCCCGAATATCTTCCTTTCTGTTAAACCTAAAATTGCTGCCTTTGATTTAGTCTGCGAATGTATTTCCCGTCACAAAGGCGAAAGCGGCATCATTTACTGCTGTTCCAGAAAACAGGTTGATGAACTTACTCTTTCATTAAATCATCTTAAATATTCTGTACGCTCTTACCACGCTGGGCTTTCCGATGAAAAACGAACAAAAAATCAGGATGACTTTATTTCCGGGAAAGTACAGATTATTGTAGCCACAGTTGCTTTTGGTATGGGCATAGACAAACCCGATGTAAGATTTGTAATAAACTACGACCTTCCAAAATCTCTTGAAGAATACTATCAGGAAATTGGACGGGCAGGACGTGACGGCAGACCAAGTGAAGCTCTTCTTTTATTTTCTCGTGGAGATGCACATAAAATCCGTTATTTCTTTGAGGATATGGCAGATAAAACAAAAGCAGAACAACTGCTTCAAGCTATGGTTAATTATGGGACTCTTCATACATGCCGAAGAAAGACTCTTTTAGGATACTTTGGGGAAAGTTGGGAACCACAAAATCACCCTGAACAAACCAAATGCTGTGATGTCTGCTCCAAAGGAAGTATACCTCTTACTGATGTAACTATTCCTGTTCAAAAATTTCTTTGCTGTATGATTCGTACAAACGAACGCTACGGAACAGCTTATGTAATTGATGTTCTACTTGGTTCCCGACAAAAAAGAATTATTGAAAATCATCATAACAAAGTTTCTACATATGGTATTGGAAAAGACATTGATAAAGACAAATGGTTTGAACTTTCAGAGCTTATGATTCAGTCAGGATTTATAAAAAAAGAAGGAGATTATAATATTCTTAAGATGACATCTAAAGGGCGCAATCTTCTGGTAACAAGGGAATCAGTATACCTTCCAATAAGAATATAAAATTTAAATTACAACCTAAAAAGACGGAACTAATAGTCTAAAAAGACGGGAACCCAGCTACGGAAAAACATTCCTGGCTTGAAGCACATTGCGCAGCGAAATTTTTTCATCTGAAGAAACTGTCTATCCTTATTAACAAATTAGGGCTGGCGTAGGCAGAAGCTTGGTTTGAGGCAGCCGTCGCGAAGCTACGTTATTGCCGAAAACCTGACTTCTGCCGAGAGCCAGCCCTAAGTTCACATCCAAGTATATAGTCAGTTTCTTTCTATTCCTTTACTCCACCCGCAGTAACACCCGCTATAATTGACTTAGACAAGAACAAATAAGCAATCAAAAGCGGTACTATAGCAACTGTAAGCAGAATATAAATAATCCCCATGTTAAAACTCATATAATCCGCAGAACGAGCCGCAGAAACTACAAGAGGAACGGTCCAATGAGGTTTTTCCAAAATAAGAGAAGGAATAAAGAAATTGTTCCAGGAAGAAACAAAGCTGAAAATTGCCTGTACAGCAATCGCAGGCTTCATCATTGGAAGAACAATTCCGTTAAAAGTTCTGAACTCATTACATCCGTCTACTCGAGCCGCCTCAACAATTGAGTAAGGCAGTGTAGCCTCCATAGCCTGATACATATAAAAGAATACCGCAGGCGCCGCTACAGCAGGAATAATAAGTCCTGCAAAACTATCCAAAAGATTCATCTTTCTTAGCAGCTGATAAAACCCGAGGGTTGAAACCTGCGTTGGAACCATCATAACCGCCAGAATAAAACGGAATGCAGCCTTCTTAAATTTGAAGTTATACATATAAATGCCGTATGAAGTCATAGCAGAAAAGTAAGTTGTAACGACTGCACAAGAACAAGATACAATAAGGCTGTTCAAAAGACCTTTTACAATCGGATAGTTCTTTCCATAGGCATTGATTACTTCACCATTCGGTCCGCGCCATTCTTCAACACGAACAAGCTGAAGAAAGTTTCTTACCAGATTTTTTCCAGGAAGAGCCGAAAATCCAAGCTGAATCTGAAAATGAGTTCGGGTTGAATTGATAATCAGAATATAGAATGGGAAAAGAGAAATAAAAGCCAAAAGTGCAAGCACCAGATAGCAAAAAAATCTGCGCACAATAAGTGTCTTAGACTGGCTGGCATATTGTGTTTGAAGTGTTTTCTGTTCCATAAAAATCCCCCTTATTTCTGTTTGTACTGAGCCATTGTCATTTTATAAACAAGACCTGACAGTACACCTGTTACAGCAAAAATAAGAATAGACATAACACCGGCATTACCGTAGTTCTTACTGATTGTAAGATAGTTGTTAAGCTTCATAATGATTGTCATTGTTGTGCGATTCGGTGCACCACTACCCTTAGTCAAAATCTGAGGAACATCGAACATCTGAATACCACCAATTAATGATGTAATCATTACATATACAAAAATTGGAAGCAGCAGAGGAATTGTAACTTTGAAGAATACCTGAAGTGGAGAAGCTCCATCTATGCGGGCAGCTTCGAACAGGCTGTTATCAATTCCCATAATACCTGCCATCAGAAGGATTGTTGTATTTCCGTACCACATAAGGAAGTTCATTACACCTATAAGAACACGTGTCCACCCCGGTCTGGTAAAGAAGCGAACAGGTTCTATTCCCTGTTTGGCAGCTTCTACAAAAGCAGAACCCCATTTTGCTGATTCTTGGGATAATGTTTCGGCATTAATCCAGCCTACCGCATCATTTATATTTAAACCTCTCAATCCGTCCATCAAAAGATGAAGATTTACTTTAATCTTAGGACCATTTCCAAGATATGCTGCTACAGCTTCATTATATGCAGTATCACTAAAGAAAAGCGATTTGCTTTCAAAAAGCTGCATTACATTTGCCATATCAGAAAATGGAACTGCCTTATTGTTCAAAAAGACAGCAACTGCATTCCTTGAAATATTTGTCCCCTGAAGATTAATAACTCCCTGTTCAATAAGATCTGCAACAGAAGCATTCACACCCGGATTCTGACCTATCCAAAGTTTTACAGCTTCAATATTTTCTTCATTAAAGAGTCCTGTAATTGTTTTAGAAAGCTCCCTTGCTTCCCCCCAAGCATTAAAGTCCCGGATAATTGATTCAATTGGACCATTCGGAGAGAACAATGTAAAAAACAACATAGCAAAAGCCGAAGCCATAATCAGGTTTGGCATATATATAACAGTTTTGAAAAACTGCTGGAATTTCAGTTTTAATTCAGTATTGGTAAACCATACTGCAAGAATAAGTGAAACAAGAATCTGTGGAACAAATCCTATTGCCCACATAATAAGTGTATTCAAAAAGTAACGGGCAATGTTATCTCCAGATGCAAAAACATTCTGGAAGTTTCTAAAGAACGACCATTGGTTTTTTGTTACTTCCCCCTTAAGCTGAAGAAGAACATCTTTAGCCGGAAGACCTTTTTTAACACCATCTTCAACTACTTTTTTTACCTTTTTTTCAAAAGAATTTCTTCTAAAGTTTGAATCGGTGTACATATCGTAATTAGGATCTTCTTTATCAAGTGGTGCAAGATAATTCATTACTGTATCAGTAAAATCAGGATTTATTTCCTGATTACCATAAGTAACAATTAATTCATCAATCCCGTCTTCACAAGCCTTTAACTGCCATCCGTATATTTCATTAGTTCCATTAAAATATTTAGGAACTGATGCATTTGGACCTACCTGTACAAGACCGTCACGATAATTTTCAAAGAA
>JABUUX010000038.1 GCA_021442965.1 Treponema sp. | reverse complement strand
TTGCAAGGACAGCCTTTTTGCATTCTATGATTATTTTGTTTTTTTGCACGTGGATTTTTTTGCAGCAGGTTTAGTATCTGCAGAATCCTTTTTAGCAGCAGTTTTTTTTGCCGGTTTCTTTTTAAGACCTTCTTTTTTTGTTTCGACTACAGAGTTGTCGGCATTGGAATAAGGTGCTGGAATGTATTTGTCTGCATTCCAATCGTTTTCCCATTTAATGCCGTCAAGAAGATAGCGGAACTGATATTCTCTATCTAATTCAAGTTCAAGTGTAATTGAAAAAGATCCGTCTTTATTCTGTTTAAGGGTATTGTCTGTACTGCTCCAACTGTTGAAGTCACCTGCAATATTGATTTTTGAGGCTCCCTGAGCGGCTTCAGCAGATACAGTGAAAGTAACTTCACATTTTGTTCCATCTGAAGATAAAACTTTTGTAAGTGCCATAAAAACTACCTCCTGTGGTGTCTATGAAAAGCAAGTTGTTACATGAAAAATTATAATATATTAAACTTTTTTTGTATACAGATATCAAAATATATTGACAAATTAAAAAAAATAATTTTCGAGAAAATGGAAATTCTTTGTCATAGACAATCATAATATTTTTAAGTATATTACATTTACACAATATATCCGCTGATTTATCCAAATTGCAGGCGGAACGCTTCCGTAGGGATAGCGTAAATTTGCTAAACAGGAGGCTCATTTATGAGTACTGTCTTACCAAAAAATCATTATCTTTTTACATCTGAATCAGTAAGTGAAGGTCACCCGGACAAACTTTGTGACCAGGTTTCTGATGCAATTCTTGATGCCTGTCTAAAAGAAGATCCTTCTTCTCATGTAGCATGCGAAACTTTTGCTACAACAGGTATGGTTCTTGTTGGTGGTGAAATCACAACCAAAGCTGTTTTGGATGTACAGAAAATTGTTCGTGATGTTGTTCGTGACATTGGATACACCGATGAAGAATTCGGAATCTCTGCGGATTCTATGTCTGTAATGAATGTAATTCATACTCAGTCACCTGATATCAATCAAGGGGTTGCAGGAAAAGGTCTTAAGAAATACAAAAAACTTCAGGGTGCCGGTGATCAGGGAATTATGTTCGGTTTTGCCACAAATGAAACTCCAGAGTATATGCCGGCAACTTTAGTTTATGCTCATCAGATTCTTAAAAAGGCTGCAGAACTTAGAAAGAGCGGAGCTGTTAAATGGCTTCGTCCTGATTCAAAGTCTCAGGTTACAATTGAATATGATGAAAATCACAAACCGGTGCGTATTGATGCTGTTGTAGTTTCACATCAGCATGATAACATTATCAACGGCGTGGACAGTTCTAAAGACCAGGATAAAGCTCACGAAATTATTGAAAAAACAATCATAGAAAAGATTATAAAACCTGTACTGGAACCAACAGGACTTCTTGATAAAAATACAAAGTACTACATTAATCCTACAGGACGTTTTGTTGTTGGAGGTCCTCACGGAGATTCCGGTCTTACAGGACGCAAAATCATTGTTGATACTTACGGTGGAATGGGACGCCATGGCGGAGGAGCTTTTTCTGGAAAGGATCCTTCTAAAGTAGACCGTTCAGCTGCTTATATGGCACGTTACATTGCAAAAAATATTGTAGCCGCTCATCTGGCAGACAGAGCAGAAATTCAGTTGTCTTATGCAATTGGTGTTCCACATCCTGTTTCAATTATGGTTGACACCTTTGGAACTGGAAAGGTATCGAATGAAAAAATTGCAGCTGCAGTTGAAAAGGTATTTGACTGTTCCCCAGCTGGAATTGAAAAAACTTTGGACTTAAGAAAACCTGTTTATCGAGCAACAGTAAATTACGGTCATTTTGGCCGCAAAGGTTTTGCTTGGGAAAAAACAGACAAAGTAAAGGAACTGAAGGAAGCTGTAAAATAAGCTATAAAAAATGATTGGGGTGTCTGTGGGCACCCCTGTTTTTTTGTTTTTGATTTTATGGAAAAGAAAAAGATTACGGAAATGTTCAGCCGTTTCCAAAAGAATAATCCGAATCCCGCTTCAGAATTGGAATATGTAAATGCATATACTTTATTGGTTGCAGTGGTTCTTTCGGCTCAAGCTACGGATAAAAGTGTAAATATTGCCACAGCACCTTTATTCAAAGTTGTATCAACACCTGAAGAAATGCTTACTCTGGGTGAAGAAAAATTAATCTCGTATATAAAATCAATAGGGTTATATAGAAGTAAGGCAAAACATATTATTGGGCTTTCTGAAAAACTGATTTCTGATTTTAACTCTACTGTGCCAGAGAGTCGGAAAGATTTGATGAGCTTACCGGGAGTAGGACAAAAAACTGCAAATGTTGTTCAGAATGTGATTTTTAAAAAACCGACAATGCCGGTGGATACTCACATTTTTAGGGTAAGCCAAAGAATAGGACTTGCAAAAGGTGAAAAGCCTGAACAGATTGAAGAACAGCTTTTAAAAATAATCCCAAAAGAATTTGCGTTTAATGCACACCACTGGCTTCTGCTGCATGGTCGCTATACTTGCACGGCACGGAATCCAAAATGTGAAGAGTGCTTGATAACTGACTTGTGCGAGAAAATAATGTAGAACGGGGGAAAAAAATCCTGTGTTTGCATTTGAAAATAATACACAGTATACTGTAATAAATAGTTTGAATATTATGAGAGTTTAAAAATCTCTTTGGAGGATACTATGAAAAAATTATTGATTGCTGCATTAATGGCAGTGGCTTGTGTAGTTTCTGCTTCTGCAATGACTGTCGGGCTTAGAGGCGATGTTGATTTTGGAAACGCTGGTTTTAAAACAACAGAAAATGGTAAACAGACTCCTGATTTTATAAAGGCTGATACTGTAACTTCAGGGTCAGGTGGTATATGGGTTGATATTCCTCTTCTTAATCTGAAGGTTCTTTCTTTGGGATTAAGACCGGAATTTGAATTTGGTTTTAATCAGGGGTTTGTTGTTAAACAGGATGATAACTCTGTAAAACTTACTTCATCAAATGTTACAATTCCGCTCTTTTTAGATGTTTGTGTAAATATTCTTTCTGTAAGATTGAGCCTTGGTATTGGACCTTATCTTTCTTTGCCAATTTCATTTGTAGACACAGAAACAAAATTTGGTACACAAACAATCCAAAAGCCTACTACTGCATGGGATGCTCATTCATGGGGAATTGCTGCATATCTTCAAGCAGGGCTTAAGCTTGGACCTGGATACCTTTTAGTAGACGGTCGTGCAAGTACTCCTTTTGGAAATCAGGACTGGAAAGCGGTAACAGCATCTGGTGACTCTGGAACTGTAATTACTGCTAAAACTTACAGAATCAGTGTGGGTCTTGGTTACGAATTTACATTCGAGTAATCATTCAATTTACTTGAAACAAATATAAAGCTCGGTGGATTTCATCGGGCTTTTTTTTTGCTATAATGATTTTATGACAAAAAAAATGACTTCATTTCTTGCCAGTGCAGGATTAATTTTTGTTACTGTAATTTGGGGCTTTGCCTTTGTAGTGGTTAAAGATTCTTTGGATTCTATTGGTCCTGTCTGGATGGTTGCTTTTCGTTTTTCTATTGCAGCCTTTGTCCTTTTCTTTTTTGTATTAAAAAGATTTAAAAATAAAACTGGAAGGGATTGGCTGAACGGACTAGTAACAGGTTTTTTCCTATATGCTGCATATCTAACTCAAACTGCAGGCTGTAAATATACCACTGCAGGAAAGAATGCGTTTTTAACAACAGTGTATGTTATGCTGGTTCCAATTCTAAGCTGGCCTTTATACAAAAAGAGACCAGGCTGGTATGTATTTGTGGCGGCAGCTATGTCTCTTACAGGAATAGGGCTTTTAAGTCTTGGGAATGGAGATGCAGGAATTAATATTGGTGATGTGCTTACTCTGATTTGCGGACTTTTTTATGCTCTTCATATTCTATGGACTGAAAAATGTAATAAAGAAAAAGCAGACATAATTTTTCTTACTTTCCAACAGTTTTTATTTGCTTCTGTTTTTTCCTGGATTACAGCTCCTTTTTTAGACGGAGCATTTCCTTTGCAGTCAGTATTTGAGACAAAGGTTATTGGAGCCATGCTTTATTTAGGTGTTCTTAGTTCACTTGTGGCATTTCTGCTTCAAAACATCAGTTTAAAGTATCTTCCGGGATCTTTGGCTTCTTTATTTATGAGTTTTGAAAGCGTATTTGGAATTTTCTTTAGTGTGCTTTTCCTAAAAGAAGCGGTTTCTGTAAAAATGTGGATTGGGTGTATTTTGATTTTTCTTGCTGTTGTTCTTGCAGAAACTCGTTTTGATTTTATTCATCTCTTTATGCAAAAAAAAGAAGGTAACGAAAAAGCCCCGGAGTCAAACTCCGAGGCTAAAAAAGAGGATTGTTCTGAAAGGGATTTTTCAGTTTAAACTTTAAACAAATCTACCTGTTCACCTATACTTTCGATGGAGGTAGTAATGTCTCCTACAATAATTCCTAGGCTGCCGCCAGTATCTGCAATCTTTCTGGCATCACCTGTCATAAGTTCAACACTGTTACGGATTCCGGTTGTGGAATCTCTAAGACGCTGGACTTCATCCAAAATGGATTGATTCCCGGCAGCCATTTCCTGACTTGCTGTACGAACTGCGTGTGAACTTTCCTGCATGTTCAAAAGTGCTCCGCTAATTTGACGGGAACCTTCGCTCTGTTCTTCCATAGCGGCTTTCATCTGACGAACAAGTTCATCTGTTTCATTAATCTTACTGTTTACTGTATTGAAGGCCTGGCTTGATTCAATGGCTGCATCAACCATGGCATCAATGGAATTTACAATATCTCGAAGTTCTTCCCCAATTTTATTGGATTGGGCAGCAGAAGTTTCTGAAAGTTTTCGGATTTCATCTGCAACAACTGCAAACCCTTTACCAGCTTCTCCTGCATGGGAAGCTTCAATAGCGGCATTCATGGCCAGAAGATTTGTTTGTTTGGCTATGCTTGCAATAGCAACGTTTGCCTGCTGCAGAGTTTCACTCTGGGTTTTTATGAGTTCAATTTTGTCGGTGGCATTTTTTTGTAAACGTTCACCAGTTGTGGCCTGATCTGAAAGTTCGCTGAAGGATACCGCCATTTTATCCATCGAAGATGTTACAGAGTTTATATTTGCAACCATTTCTTCTATGGCTCCTGAAGCTTCGTTAATTCCTTCTCCTTGTTTTTCAATCATACGATCCAGGTCATCTATATTAGAGGCAATTTGTTTAACCGCACCTGCAGTTTCTGTTACGGAATTATTCTGACATTCAACCTGTTCCAGCATATTTACAAGATTGTTAATAATCTGGTCTATGCAGCTCATAGTGTCTTTAGAACAGGCGTCTAAATCTGAACCTGCAATTAACAGCTGGTCTTTTGAAGCTTTAATTTGGGTTATAATATGCTGAAGTTTTTCGCTGAAGGAATTGAAACTGTTTACTACGTCTCCGATTTCATCATTTGAAGTATGTGCAATACGTTTTGTCAGGTCAGCACTTCCTGTAGCAATATCGTTGATAGTGTCTTTTACTTTGTGAACAGGTTTTATGAGTACGCTTATAAGAATAATTCCCAGAATGATTCCTATAACAAGGAAAACAGAAAGTGTTCCAGTAATGGCAATTTTAAGGCTTTTGATATGTCTGAAGTAAACATCATATGGAGCATTACAAAAAACTGTCCATGGGGTTACGCTTTCCATAGGATTGTCTGGTGTAATAGGGCGGAAGCTGGAACAAATTTTCATATTCATCATCGGATTGTAAAATGTTCCAACTCCTGTTTTTCCGCTAAATACATCGTCCAAAACTTTTTTTATGTCGCATTCGGGGTCAAGTTTTGGATATGCTCCTTCCTGTTCATTTCCACCTTCGTTTACATCTGCAATGTGAGTTTGTGTCTTTAAATCCAGAACAACAGGATGAAGTCCGCCTTCAATATCAATTTTTGAAACAATATCTGCAAAAGGATTTCCCTTTAATACAGCAACCATTACCCCAATTATGTCTCCGAAATCGTTGTAGACCGGAACCGAAACAAACATCAGAATAGAATTTGTGTGCTGATTAAAGGAAGGGGTTGCTATATAGCGGCTTCCTTTAATTGAGGCTTTGAAATAAGGACTTGTAGCCAGATTCATTGTAGAGCCGTCTGCTTTGTATGTGTTCCCGTTTTTGTCGTAAAAGGCAATGTTTTCATATTTTTCTTTATCGAAGTGCGTAATTGTAATAAGAAGATTACATTTTTCTTTTGTAGAAATATTTTCGTCTTTAATCAAAGAGATGTTTGAAAGTGTATCCAAAAGTGTAAACTGTGTTTCGGCAAAGTCCCGGATTTGAGAAGCGGCTAATTCTGCTGCCTGGTCCAAAGTTTTGTTTACAAGGGAAGTTTGTGTTCTTGTAGAAATGATAACTGCATTAATTCCAATAAATAAATTAGAAAATATAAGCAGAGCGGCAACAAGAGTGAGGATTTTTAGCCCAAGAGTAAACTTGAGTTTTTTCATTTTCTTTCTCCAAATTTTTATTTTAATAAAATAAAACGTTTAACATTATAATTTTATGACCATATCTCCAAAATGTCTAGGAAAATCGAAAAACGAAGAAAACTATAAAACGAATAATAAACAATCGTTATAAAGAAATATAAATTATTTATATAAAAACAGGATTTTAGAGTTTATAATATAAAGTATATCTTAATGAAAGGGGATTATATGTCTAAACCAGAAGTCTTTTTTACAGATTTTACAACTCCGATGTACGGAACTCCGATTCCAAAGAAATTTGAAAACCTTATCAGAAAGGCTGGAATCGACAAAAT
>JABUUX010000407.1 GCA_021442965.1 Treponema sp. | reverse complement strand
ACATCGCTAGGAGTTACTCCATGTTCATTACAGCGGTTTCTGTAGAACTCAACATTTTCGTATGCCCATTTGAACTGTGCTTTAAGGCGCTTGCTCTGAAGTTCCTTAATCTGGTCACGTGGCATACATTCATTTTCTTTTTGGAAAAATCTTAAATCCATATATATTCCTCTATATTATGTTACTATTGACGATAACATTATATACCTAATTACAGATTTGTATATATGAAAGTTTAAAAATATTTAAGAAATAAAGTAAAATTTAATTTTACCTAAACTATGGCAAAAACGGGTCCCAGTAACGACAAAAATGTGGGTACCCCCTCCCATAGGGCTCCCACCCCCATTTTTGTCTGCGTCCCGTTTTTGCCGATTTGAGGCTTAATTAAATATCATTATTTAGTTTTTGAGTTTTTATTTTTTCGTTGTATAATTGATTATATGAGTACACATATTAATGCAAAAAAAGGGGATATCGCACCACTGGTTCTGCTTCCGGGAGATCCTCTTCGTGCCAAATTTATAGCAGAAAATTTTCTTGAAAATCCTGTTTGTTATAATGAAGTTCGCGGTATGCTTGGTTTTACCGGAACATATAAAGGGAAAAAAGTTTCGGTTCAGGGAACGGGAATGGGGCAGCCTTCTCTTTCCATTTATGTTCAGGAACTTTTTCAATTTTATGATGTTCAGAAAGCAATCAGAGTTGGAACTGCCGGAAGTGTAAGTGCAGATGTTCCATGCCGCAGCATTGTTATTGCAAACGGTGCCTGCACGGATTCCAGTATGCAGACTGCAAGATTCGGTTATCGTCATTATGCTCCTGTTCCTGATTTTGCTCTTTTGGATACTGCTTATCACAAGGCTTTGGAACTAGGTATAAATCCAATTGTAGCTCCTTGTGTTTCTTCCGACCGTTTTTATGAACCAAACGGTGACTGGAAAATGTGGGCAGAGTATGGAGTCAAAGCCATAGAAATGGAAGCTTGTGAACTTTATACTTTGGCTCAGGAATTCAAAAGACAAGCACTTGCAATTCTTACTATCAGTGACAATATTGCAACCGGTGAACAGACTTCAAGTGAAGAGCGTCAGAAAACTTTTACTGATATGATGCGCCTTTCTTTGGAAACTATTACAAAGTAACCCAAAATTGATTTTTTTGTTTACTGTTATTAGAATGTAATTAGAGGTGGGAAATGAAACCAACATTGCTCGTTATGGCCGCCGGAATGGGAAGCCGTTATGGCGGAGTAAAACAAATTGATGCAGTAGGACTTCATAATGAATGTCTTTTAGATTTTGCCTGTTATGATGCAAAAGCTTCCGGGTTTGGAAAGGTTGTATTTATTATCAGAAAAGATATTGAAGCAGATTTTCGTGAGCGTCTTTTTGACCGCGTTGCTGCAAATTTTAATGCTGAATATGTGTTCCAAAGTAAAGAAAGTCTTCTTTCGGAAGATGAATTAAAACTTATTTCAGGACGGGAAAAACCTTGGGGAACAACACATGCTGTCCTTTGTGCTGAAAAAAACATAAAAGAGCCTTTTGCTGTCATTAATGCAGATGATTATTATGGGCGGGAAGCGTTTCAGACTTTAGGAAATTATCTTTCTTCTGTATCAAATGATTCAACCGATCATGCTATGGTAGGATATATTTTGGGAAATACAATGAGCCGTAACGGTTCGGTAAGTCGTGGCGTTTGTTCCATGAAAGATAACGAACTGGATTCTATTGTAGAAAACCTGAAAATTTACTACGAAGGTGATAAAATTATTTCTGAAATTGATGGTGGAAAAAAAGAACTTACAGGAAAAGAGTGGGTCAGCATGAATCTTTTTGGGTTTACTCCCAAAGCCTTTGAACAGTTTAATCTTTCCTGGGATGATTTTAAGAAAACCAGTATTTCAGAACCAAAGAAAGAGTGCCTTCTTCCTGTTTCGGCAACAGAAATTATCCGTTTGGGAAAAGGAAAAATAAAATTCTTTACTTCAAGTGAAACATGGTTTGGAATGACTTATCCTGAAGACCGTGCTTTGGTAAAACAGGAAATTGCAAATAAAATTAAGTCCGGTTATTACCCGGATATTTTATGGAATTAGTAATAAATGTTTGGACGAAAAAAGAAAAAAAGTGCAGCTTCTGATGCTGAAGCCCTTCAGCAGGAAATCCTGAATGAAGAAAAAAAAGATATGATTCAGGGGGTGGAGGAACTTTCAACTACTGCAGTTAAAGAAGTTATGGTTCCCCGTATTGATGTGGAATTTATTTCTGCTGATACATCCCGTGACGAGCTTTTGGAAAAAGTGATTTCTTCGGGGCATTCTAGATTCCCGGTTTATTCTGATTCAGTTGATAATGTTATAGGTGTTCTTTATGTAAAAGATCTTCTGAAGCATTTGTCTAAAGACGACCCTCTTGAACTTTCAAAAATAATCAGAAAGGCATATTTTGTTCCTGAGTCAAAGAGAATAGATTCTCTTCTAAGGGAATTCAAACGGCATCACCTGCATATTGCAATAGCCATAGATGAATATGGTGGTATTTCGGGAATTATTACAATGGAAGATATCATCGAGGAAATTGTTGGTGATATTCAGGATGAGTTTGACAAGGAAAAAGAAGATATTCTTTCTGTGGGCAATAATATCTGGCTTTGTGATGCACGTGTTGATCTTGATGATCTTAATGAAAAAATGAATGCAGCATTCCCTAACGAAGATTTTGATTCTTTGGGTGGGTTTGTATTTGATCTTTTTGGAAAAGTTCCGGTTAAATATGAAAAAGCTTCCTGGGAAAATTACGATTTTATCGTTCAGGATATGGAAGGTCATAGAATTAATATGATCAAAGTAATAAAAAAGGAATCTGAAAATAGTGATGAAGAAACTGAATAAAAGGATTGCAGTTCTGTTTTTGTCTCTTTCTTTTTCTGTTCTGCCAATTTTTGCTGCAAGTTCAAAGACTGCCAGAGATTTTTACGACATGGGGATTGAAAATGAATCCTGTGAAGAATGGCATACTGCAACTCAGAATTATCTGGAAGCAGTAAGAATAAATCCGGCTTTTACTGATGCGTGGTTTCATTTGGCTCAGGTTTCTTACTATCTTGGAGAGCCTGATCTTGCAATGCAGTATCTGGAAAATGCAGAAAAGATTGAAAAAAGTAATGCCCGAATAAGAAATCTAAAGGGTATGATTAATCTTTCTCTTGGAAACGATGCCGAAGCTTTTCGTATTTTTAGCGATATTCTTAAAGATTTTCCTAATGATGTGCAGGCACATTTTGGACTGGCAGAACTTCAGCTTATCGATGGTAAATTTTCGGCTGCCAGAAAAGAATACGAAGAAGCATTAAAGCGTCAGGGGGATAATAAAAAAGCACTGCTTTCTCTTGCTCTTCTTTGTGCCTATACAAATGATTTTAATTCTGCCCAAATTTATCTTCGTCGGGCTATGAATTTTCATTCCAGTGATTCTTCTGTTCATTATCTTGCTGCTATGATTTCTTGTATGAAAGGGGATCTGAAGGATGCTGAAAGTCAGGCAAGAATTACAGTAGAATTAACCACTAATTCAACACAAGGATATCGTCTTTTAAGTCAGATTTTATATTACGAAGGAAAATACGAGGATACTATCGACCTTTGTGATTTTTTAATTGGAAGAGACAGAAGCGATTCTTTAAATTGGTATCTGAAAGGTCTTTCTTTAAAAAAATTGGGAAAGTCTGCGGATGCAGTTAGTGTTTGGTCTAAGGGATTAGAAATTTCTCCTCAGGATGAAATAATGCGTATGATGCTGGAACTTGAAGTTCGTGATACGCTTACTCTTGAAGATTCCAGAAGAAAACGTTGGGCTGATTATCATGTAAATATTGCAGATCAGTATTCAGAGCGCTATGACGGAACTGGTGCCAGTTATGAATATCAAAGGGCTCTCCGTGTAGATCCAATGAACCGTAAAGCAAGACTTGCTTATGCAGATATGCTTGAACTTAACGGAATGCATGAACTTTATCTTGAACAATTGAAGTTTGCTCAAGAATTCTCAAGTGAAAATAAAAAGACTCTAAAAAATATTGAGATTGACGATACTATCGAAGCTTATGATGCTTTACTTCAGGAAACGTTAGCAAAGAAGTGGGATATTCAGCCTTTTTATCTTGATAAAATCAGGTGGAATATTGCAGTTTTTTATGAAAACAGACCTATGAATTTTGTTCATGCTGATTCTGACAGACTTACAGCTATGGCTGCGAGTGACATTTTTTCTGGTGTTGCACAGACTTCTGTAAAGACTCAAATGTTACCAGTTTCCGGTTATGGTGAAGCATTTAAAAATGCAAGAGTAAATGGATTTGATTACTTTGTTATACTTTCGCTTGATGAAGGTTCTGATGATATGACCCTTAACGCAACAATGTATTCTGCCAGAACCGGAACAGAAACCGAAAAAATGTGTTTTTATGCTACGGGAAATAACAGATTTACTACCGTATTAAGACGATTCAGAGCTGCACTTTTGGAAAATCTTCCGGTAAGGGGAAAAATTATTAAACGTAAGGCAAAAACAGTTCTTATAGATCTTGGAAAATCAGAACATATTGTAAACGGAGCTGAATTCCAGATTGTTCGTAAAGGAAAGATTGCCACAGCTGATTCTGGTACCGGTCTTTCTTATAAAGACGCTGACATTCTTGGAACAATAACTGTGACTCATAGTGGGGAAGAAGTTTCTGAAGGGTTAATAAAACTTGCCGGATTTTACGACAAAATTAATGATGATGATGAAGTTGTTCTTTTAAGTCTTCCAGAAAAAAAGTCTGACCCTGCAATTGATAATGCTCCTGTTGCAGATGCCCGTGGAAATGTTGTAGTAAATCAGACTCCTGAAAGTACAAATCCTTTGAGTTCTGAAATAAGAAAGGCTGTAAGTCATCCCGCTATTCTTGATATGCTTCAGTCTATTTATTGATTTCCTAAAGACTTATTCATTTACTCATCAGATCCAAAGATGCTTCCAGCCATTTTTGGCTTTGAACAGGGAAAATTTCCTGAATCTTTACAAAGGTTTTTACAGCGTTTTCGTAATCACCTGTAAAATAATAGGCTTCACCCAAATAGAAAAGAGCTCTTTCTTCTATTTCTTTTTCAATGTTTCGGGCTGTAAGTTTTGATAACTGAATGACAGATTGGTCATATTTTCTTGGAGCAAAATAACGGCTTAGAATGTCAAATAAAAGGTAAGCGTCACCACGTTCCGGTGAAATCATGTCCTGTTCAAAAAAATATGGACTTAGTAATTCGCCTTCTTTGTTTAATGGAATTCCAAGAGTTACAGCTTTTTTTCGGGCTTCATCAGAAATATGATTTTCTGTAGGTTCCAGTCCTTCTACCAAATCAAGATATGGAAGTGGTGTTTCCCTAAGAGTTCCGTTCGGATATAACTTTTCTTCAGTTTTATCAATTTTTTTTGCAGCTTTCTTTTTCTTTCCCTCAATTCTGGCTCCGTTTACAGTTGCATTAATTGAAGGCATAATTAATTCATAAGGTTTATCGGTTACAACAATTACTGCGTAATAATAGTCTTTAAAATCTGAAACAGTATCTGTGAATCCGGTAGTTGAACAGTCTAATGATGCAAGTAATTTACAGGATATTAGGTCTTCTGTCTTTGAAACAGGTTTTGTTGATCTGTAAATAAGCAGACTGGAAACAGGTTTTTCTGTGTTTTCTGGGAGAGTCCATAATATATTTATTTTTTGTCCTTTGGCTGGTGCCGCTTTTATTCCAGAAATCATAGGTTTGTCAAAAGCATAAAGAAAAGCACATAATGTTATAAAAAAAACTGCCAAAAAAGATTGTTTTGTTTTATTACTCATGCTTAAATTATCGGTTTAATTTGCCGATAATTCAAGTATGAGAATTTTACGTAAATCAATAATTATATTCTTTTTTTCATTATCTTCTATGTTATTTGCTGACCAGATTTATAAAGTTCAGAAAGGTGATACTCTCTATTCAATCAGCCGCAAATTTCAGATTACTGTTGCAGAATTAAGAGCTGCAAATAATCTTTCAGAAAAGGATGTACTTAAAGCTGACCAGAAAATTACTATTCCTACTGCAGATATAAGCAAAGCTGCAAGTCTGTCCGGACAGCCAGTACCACAAGAAAATACTGTAAATGTTGTAAATTATATTGTTCAAAAAGGGGATACTTTTTACAGTCTGGCTAAAAAGAATAATATGACTGTTGCGGAACTATATTCTTTGAATGGTCTTGATTCTAATGCTGTATTAAAAGTAGGACAGAAGATAAAAATTAAAGGGAAGTCAGCTCAGCCTAAACCTGATTCGGCAAAGGTTACTGATAAAAAGCAAGAGCTCTCTCCTTCAAAACCTGCAGAAACTGTTCCTGAGGTTACACCAGATACCAGGCAGTACGGAGTGACAACAAATGCAGACAGCTCTACATCATGGCCGGTAAAAAGTCCAAAAATTACATATACAAAAGGAAAAGTTTCTGGAGTTCAGCTTTCCTGCAGTTCTTCTGAATCTGTAACAGCTGTAAGAGAAGGAACTGTAATGTATGTTGGTGTGTACCGTGGTTTTGGACAAGTTCTTTTTGTTCAGTCTAAAACAGGACTTATTTATGCATATACAGGACTTGGCAGTGTGTCTGTAAAAAAAGGTGATTATATTACTTTTGGTTCTTCTGTTGGAACGGCTGGTGAAGATCCTATAAAGGGGACACCGCAAATTACGTTTATGGTTTTCCAGAATGGAACTGCAATAGATCCTGCAAAGGCACCAAGAGGATGAGAATAATTCAAAATTAAGAAGGGGCTGTCCAAAAAGTTCATATCGTAGTGTCATCCTGAACTCGTTTCAGG
>JABUUX010000434.1 GCA_021442965.1 Treponema sp. | reverse complement strand
AGAAGAAATAGATGATGCTGATGATAAAGCTGAATTCGCATTAACATATTGTTATGAAAAACTTTTGAAAAAATTTAAACTGGACCAGTCTGATATCTGTTATACGCTGGATTCAGGTTTTTACAATTGTGTTTCCTCCTGTGTTGTGTACGTATATTTTTTAAAAGTATTAGGTTTTGACTTTGAAGTATTTGAAACAGACGATCATGTTTTTGTGGAAATTTTTGTGAATGGAAACAGGGTAAGAGTAGAGACGACGAATCCTTATGGTTTTAATCCCGGAGAAGAAAAGCATGCGCCCGAATCAGATTCTTACTATAGGGCAACTCCCAAAAATTACAGAAATCAAAAACTTGTAGACGACCGCCGACTTGTTGGGATGATTTACAGTAATCGTGTTTCACTTTTGTTTAAAAAAAGTCTTTATGAACAGGCTTATCAGATTGCATTGGATTCACTTGAAATTCAGGAATATTCAGAAGAAGCGGTTGACCTTTTGGATATGGCGGGAAGTAATCTTGCAGCATTTTATGCCAGGAAGAAAAAAAATCGGGAAGCTCTGGATTTAGCCCGCAAGCACAAAGAAATTTATGGGCTTTCAACCCGTTGGGCAAAAAATACAGGGGCTGCCGTTTCAAATCTTTTGAATGACAGTTTTGATATTTCGGATTATCCAGCTGCTTTTGAAATCCTTGAAGCCGAAAAAGATTTGCTTACTGAAAGCAATTACAACAGCATGAAATACACAACGGTCAGTAATTATATAAACTGGCTTTCTTCTGATGTAGGGTTTGATGAAGCGATGGAAGAATTGAATGCCCGTTCAGATTATTTGAAAAAATCAGATTACACTACCTACGAAAAGCGCATTAAAAATCATGAGGCTGTGCGTATTCACAACGAGTGTGTTCCGCTTATGAATAGTGGGGAATATGATAAAGCTGTAGAAATTCTTGAAGCAGGATTAGAAAAAATCGGGCCTAATTCAACTCTGCAGAATGATTTGAAACGTATTAAAAAATAATTTTTTTGGAGAAATATATATGAAACAAATTTTAGACTGGAACAAATACACCGAGGCAGCCAGAAAATCCGTTGCAGAAGGAATTGTTCTTCTGGAAAACAGAAACAAGGCTCTGCCTTTTACTCAGGGAATGAATATAGCAGTCTTTGGAAGAATTCAAACTCATTACTATAAATCAGGAACTGGAAGCGGAGGCATGGTAAATGTGTCTCATGTTGCAGGAATTCCGGAAGGACTACGCGAAAGCGGAGTTGTTACTTTGAATGAAGAACTGGAAAAAATTTACATTGATTGGGAAAAAGAAAATCCTTACGATGCGGGACTTGGCTGGGGAATGGAACCTTGGAGTCAGAAAGAAATGCCTTTGACAGAGGATATTTTAAAGACAGCTTCTACTTCGGATGCAGCACTGTTCATAATCGGGAGAACAGCTGGAGAAGATAAAGATGCAAATGAGTCTGAAGGTTCCTACGGACTTACAGAAATTGAAAAAGAAAACCTTCGTCTGGTTAGAAAAACTTTTGACCGCATGGTGGTAATTTTAAATGCTGGCGGTCTTATAGATTTAAGTTTTATAGATGAGGTAAAACCTGATGCTGTCCTTTTTGGATGGCAGGGAGGAATGGTTGGAGGCCTTGGAACCGCAGATGTGCTTACAGGAAAAGTTTCTCCTTCAGGTCACTTGACTGATACAGTTGCATACAGAATTCAGGATTATTTAAGTAATAAAACTTTTGGTGATGGAACAAGAAATTTTTACAAAGATGAAATTTTTGTTGGTTACCGGTATTTTGAAACGTCGGCAAAAGACTCAGTCCGCTATCCTTTTGGATATGGAAAATCTTACACTACTTTTTCTTTTGAGGCTGAAGGGTTTGAGTGTAATGAAGAAAAACAAAAAATCTTCATGAATGTAAAAGTTACAAACACAGGTGATGTTTCCGGAAAGCAGGTTATTCAGATTTATGCCGGAGCACCGGAAGGAAAACTTGATAAAGCCTTCAAAGTGCTTGTGGATTTTGAAAAGACACAAGTGTTGGAGCCCGGAAAATCGGAAGTGCTGAAATTTGAAATTCCGTTTGAAAATTTTGCATCGTATGATGAAAGCGGAGTTACGGGGCATAAAAGTTCATGGATACTGGAAGGTGGAAAATATAATTTTTTTGCAGGTGAAAATGTCCGCGAAACAAAAAATATTGGTATAGCCGAAATAAAGGAAACAGTACTCGAAACACTGGAAGCTGTATTTACCTCAAAAGAGGATTTACAAAAAAGGATACAGGAAAATCTTCCAAATGAAATTTCATTTACCGGGGACAAGGGCTATAAACTGAAGGATGTAGCTGAAGGCAAAATCTCCATGGAAGATTTTGTGGCCCAGTTAAGTGATGATGAGCTTGCTTCTATTGTTCGTGGTGAAGGAATGGGCAGTTCTTTAGTAACTCCGGGTACAGCCGCTGCATTTGGAGGTGTTTCTAAATCTTTACGGGAAAAAGGAATTGCAGCCTGCTGTTGTGATGACGGTCCTTCGGGAATGAGACTGGATTGCGGTACAAAAGCTTTTAGCCTTCCAAACGGAACTATGCTTGCATGTACATTTAATAAAGCACTGAATACAGAATTGTTTTCATATCTTTCTTTGGAAATGATTTACAATCAGGTAGACTGTCTTTTGGGACCCGGCATTAATATTCACCGTCATCCGCTGAACGGAAGAAACTTTGAGTACTTTTCCGAAGATCCGCTATTAACCGGAAAAATTGCAGAAGCACAGTTAAAAGGTCTTAAATCTTACGGAGCTGGCGGAACTATAAAACATTTTGCAGGAAACAATCAGGAGTTCCGCCGTCGTTCTGTTGATTCCGTAATTTCAGAAAGAGCATTGAGAGAAATCTATCTAAAGGCTTTTGAGATTTGTGTTAAGAGCGGTTATTGTGACAGCATTATGACTACTTACGGACTTTTGAACGGAGACTTTACCGCTATGAATTATGACCTTTGTACAACAATCCTCCGTAATGACTGGGGATTCAAAGGTATTGTAATGACAGACTGGTGGGCTTCTATAACTATGGAAAAAGACGGAAGCCAGAAAAATACAAATTTTGATTACATGGTTCGTAGCCAGAATGATTTATATATGGTGTGTCCGAACGGAGAAACGAATGCCGGAGGAGACAACACTCTGGAAGCTTTGAACAAAGGAACAATTACCCGGGGTGAACTTCAGCGTGCTGCAATGAATGTGTGCAGTTACGTTTTAAATTCAGAAGCCTTTAGAAGAATGACGGGAAATCCTACCGAAGTAGAAATTATCAACAGGCCGCAGGATGCAGAAGACGTTGATATGAGAAATGTTGAATACAAGGTTTTGGGAAAAGAGATGACAGCAAATCTGGAAGAACCGGAGTCAGATATAGGCTCTTCCTATGTTTTTGCTTTTGATGTAACAGAACCTGACTTTTACAGAATTACACTCAGGGCTTCATCAAAAATGGGTGAACTGGCACAGCTTCCGTGTACTCTTTATTTTAACGGATTCCCTGTAAGTACCATGACGTTTCATGGAACAGGCGGCAATGTTACCGAGATTTCAAAAGTTGTCAGATTCCATGAACGGTTTACAGTTTTAAGACTTGCTGTGAATGCAAAAGGTTTGAATCTTAAAGATATCACTTTTAAAAAGCACGAAGGATCTATTGATGAAAGTGAAAGAATAAGAACGTTTGATATTTAGGCATAAATTTAAAAATAAAAAACCGCAGGTATTGTTTTTATGCATGTACCTGCGGTTTTTTTGTCATAGAAAATTAGCCTTCAAAAGTAACTTCTTTTCCATAGCCAAAAATAGCCAGAGCTCCAGGGCCTATGGAAGCTCCAATAATCGGACCTATATAACTTAGGTGAACATTTTTACAAGGAATTTCGTCCATAATGTACTGTGCTAACTTTGCGGCTTCATCTGCACAGTCTGCATGAGTAATGTAGATGTACTGGTTTTCTGAACCTATGATAGTTTCTTTTAGCATTGCAACCATTTCTTTTACAGATTCTTCGCGGCCCTTAACTTTTTTCATTCCTACCTGATCACCGTTTATGTCAGAAATGATGATAGGTTTGATGTTAAAAAGATTTCCAAAGAAAGCAGCCGAAGCTTTGATTCGTCCTGCACGTTTAAGGCAGTCCAAAGTATGAACGGTACAATACTGATTTACTTTTTTTACTTCGTCAGAAACTTTGTGAGCAATTTCATTTGCACTCATTCCCTGGTCTCTGTATTTTGCAGCCAGAAGTGCAACAAGTCCTTCTCCCATACTGGCGTTCATAGAATCTATGCAGTAGATTTCTGCATTTGTGTATTCATTTAAAAGTTTTGCGGCAACTTTTTTCCCATCATTTACAGAAGTAGACTGTTTTAAAGAACAGCCAATGTAAACAATGTCGTAACCTTCTACAAGATATTTTGTGAATACACGTTCAAATTCATCCGGAGGAACAGGTGTGGTCAAAACACGTTCTCCGTTTCTCATAATGTCGTAAAGAGATTTTGGGGTGTAATATTCAAAGTCCAGACTGGCCCAAGTTTCTTCACCATTGTAGATGGTTTTCATTCGGACGTAATCAATCTTATTTGCAACACGAATATCGCGGCTCATGTCCGAACATGAATCAGTAATGATTTTTACAGGTCTCATTTTCTCCCCCTCCTGGGAAAATTTAATATCGTATCTTTATATGATGAAATGATATTTAATTTTCGTCAAGAAAAGTTTTAAAATGGAGATTTTAATATACTTCCTGAGTAATTCTTTTACTCCTTACAAAATAAAAATAACAATGAAATAATTTTTTACAGAAATATGGAAAACTCTTTTGATTTCCCAAATTTTTGAAAATGTAGTAAAATTAAAATATATGAGTGCAAGAAAAGCCATTGCGTGTATTATTGCAACGCCGGAATCTGCGTATCAGCAGAGACTTCTTACAGGAATTATGGCTCAAGTTGATCGGTATGGATATGACCTTCAGGTTTTTTGTCCGCTGGTAAGTCTTGGGAATCCTTATGAAGAATATGTAAATCAGGATTTGAATATCCTGAACCTCATTAATTTTGATTTGGTAGAAGGGGTCGTTGTTGCTACACGTTCGTTTATCATCAACAACGAAAACACCATCCTGAATAAAGTAGAAAAACTAATTAAAAAGAAATGCAAAAAGCCTGTTGTCTGCATCGACTTGGAAATGGGCGGATATGATACAGTGCATTTAAATAAGGCTGTTCCTTTTAAAGATATTGCAGCACACATATTTGGAAAGAAAAAATGTAAGAATGCTATTTTCCTTACAGGTACTTCCGACAATGAAAAAACGAACGTTGCTTATAAGGCAATTATTTCAGCAGCAAAAACATATGGTGTTTCTAAAGAAAAAATAAAAATTGAATATGGCGATTTCTGGTATACCGGTGGAAAAAAACTTGCAGAATCCATAATTGAAAAGAAAATAAAACTTCCTGATGCAGTTATTTGCGAAAACGATTATATGGCTTTAGGGCTTGAAAATCAGCTTTCAAGAAACGGTATAAAGTGTCCGGAAGATGTTTTGATTACCGGCTACGAAGCAACTCAGGATGCCTTCTTGAATGATGTTACTATTACATCTTATGTACCTTTGGAAGAACGTATGGCTATGGAGGCTGTAAATCTTCTTGTAAGTAAGATTTCTCCAAATACAAGAATCCTAAGACCAAAACCTCATCACGAAGAAGGACTTATTGAAGCCGGAAGTACAAATTCACCTTTGGCAGATGTAAAGGTTTACAAAAATGCCGTAAAGGACTGGATTTATAAAGTAAATCGCAGTGAAGAAGAATGGCAGGCAAGAGAGTTTTTTGACATCGGGCGTCTTATGGAAAGTTACATGTTTGAAGACCTTACAGAAAAAAACAGCCCGCTGGATTGTCTTTACAGGATTTTTATAAACGGATATCTTCTGGAACCATTTTCGGCAGTATACCTGAATCTTTGTCCGGACTGGCTAGATACAACAGTTGTTCGTTCTCAAGGATATCCTTCAAAAATGCTTTATGCCATTGATAAGATTTCTCAGAAGCACCCGGATTATGTGTCTGGAAGAAATTATTATACATTGGATAAAGATCATACTTTTAGCACAAAACGACTTCTTCCTGCAATGGAAAAAGATTGGAAGAAGCCTCAGGTTTATTATTTTATTTCGCTTCATTTTGCCAGCAATACATTAGGTTATTCTGTTCTTCAGTTTGACTGTGACAGGCTTCTTTCGCCTACAGCAATGCACCGCAACTGGTACCGCAATGTTCAGAATGCTTTGGAAATGATTCGTACAAAAAACAGGCTTTATTCTCAGAGTCTTGTTGACGGACTTACTGGAGTATACAACCGTAACAAATTTAAAGATTTGTGTACCGACGGAACCAAAGCTCTGGTGGCAGAAAAAGTCGGAATCATGATGCTGGATATAGACTTCTTTAAAAAAGTTAATGATACCTACGGACATAGTGTGGGTGATGAAGTTCTTAAACGCATTACTTTTCTTGCAAAGAGTTGCATCCGCGAAACTGATATGGTAATCCGCTGGGGTGGAGAAGAATTTGTAATTTTCTGTTTGGGCTGTGACAATGAAGACCGTCTTTATGAAATTGCCGAAAAAATCAGAAAGACCATAGAAGCCGACCAAAGTATGGTTACTAAAATTACAGTCAGCATTGGGGTTTCAGTTTATGATGGGGAAAATTATGAAGTTTCCGTTGCAAAAGCAGATAAGGCACTTTACTATGCCAAACGCCACGGACGTAATCAGGTTGTAATCCATTCAAAATAGGAAAAATTATGGACATTTC
>JABUUX010000229.1 GCA_021442965.1 Treponema sp. | reverse complement strand
TTTCCGTCTTTCACATTTTGTAAAAGTTCTTTTATATCAGTCATTTTCTTTCCTTGGTTCCAAATCAACCAGAACATTTTTGTAATATTTTTTCAGCACCTGAATAATTTCAATTTTTTTAGAAATTAATTCATGAATCTGGTTTTCAGTAATTTGAATTATACAGTAATCTTTTCTATTTCTGATTCTGAAATTTGAAAAACCCATTTTCATAAGTTCGCCTTCTGCTTTTTCGGTGACGGAAAGTTCTTTTTCTTCAATCGGAGTGCCTGTTTCAATTCTGGTAGCAAGACAGGAATATGAAGGTTTATTCCAGGTAAATAATCCTGCTTCTTTGGAAAGACGGCGTATGTCTTTTTTTGTAAGCCCGGCATCACGGAGGGGAGATAATATTCCAAATTCTTTAAGAGCCTGAAATCCCGGTCTGTCTTGAACATCATCTGAAGCGTTTGTGCCTTCAATAAAAATATCTTCCTGAGCCTGTTTTTTTATTTCGGTTAGTATTGTTTTTTTGCAGAAGTAACAACGCTGGGGGCTGTTTTCTTTTACATCAGGATTTTTTAGAATGTCCAGTTCAATTACGTACAGTTTTGCATTTAATTCTTTTGCAAGTTTTTTTGCATCCTGAAATTCAAACTCCGGCTGAAACTGGGTTTTAACATAATAGGCAGTAATATCAGCCCCGCTTTTTATTCCTTTGTAAAGGAGATATGTTGAATCTGTTCCGCCTGAAAATGCAAGAGCGATTTTTTTGTTTTCAGATTTACAATTTTTAAAAAAGTTTTCCAAAAGCATAAGTTAATCATAAACTAAAAATATAATATGGGGTATAAAAAACGGCCAAAATTCTAATCATGTAACTTTTACTATTGTTTAAGTTTTATGACAGCTTCTTTTATTCCTATGGCATAAGGACCTATTGAATAAGGGTTAAAATAAACTGTCATAAATTTTTCGTCTTTTGAAACTGTGAATGCCCTAAAGTTGTCCTCGTCAGGTTCAGTTCCGCTTTGTACCCAGCTTAATTCGCTGAATTCCTCTTTTGAAAGTTCTGTAAGAAAGTAGTTGTAGCAATTTTTTGAAACGGACTCCAGCGTAAGACCGGAAGCTTCTTCGATGCCGCATATTTTTTCTTTTTTCTTGTCGTAAAAAACAGTTATCATTTCGGTAAGACCATGAGCACCGCCTAAAAAAGTATATTTTTGAAAAAGAAGGCTTATAAATTTATCATTTTCTGACATGCTCTGCAGTGTTGCGTCATAAGCTAAAGATAATTGCAGTTCTGGAGGATATTCATCAAAACATAAAACCGCATCTTCCAGAAAAACCTGATATGGGTCTAAAATAAGAGATTTTATTTCACGGTTCAGGGTTTCATTATCTTTAAAATATGGATATGAAATGTTTACATCATATTCTCTTTGGGAATTTTTTATATTCTTTGTCTGATATTCATAGGATTTTTCTTTCTTAGTGATTTCTGTCTGCTTTTTTTCTTGTTTTGTAGTCTGACAGGAACAAAGAAGTAGAATAAGTGAAAGATAAGGTAATAATTTTTTCATATCTATTATGTTATGTCAGGAATGTTCATAAAGCAAGTAAGAATAATTGCCGATAGCAGAATTTTATTAAGGATATAGAATAAAAATATGATAAAAGAAACAAAAATTGCACAGGGAAAGGTGCGCGGAATAGCTGCTGCCGATCCAAGAGTTATTTCGTACAAAGGGATTCCTTACTGCCAGCCACCGGTAGGGGAATTAAGATGGAGAGAACCACAGCCACATAAGGGATGGGATGGAGTAAGGGACTGTTTTACGTTCAGCCCTATTTCATGCCAGAGTAAGCCGGGGGTTGGGGATCCGAATATTTATGATTTGGAATGGAATGTAGACAAAACTATCCCTATGGATGAAGACTGCCTTACACTGAATATATGGACACCAGCAAAAGATACAAATGAACGTCTTCCGGTTTATTTTTGGATTTACGGTGGAGGACTTCAGTGGGGTAACAGTGCCGAAATGGAGTTTGACGGAGAACGAATTGCCAGACGAGGTATTGTTGTTGTTACAATAAATTACCGTCTGAATGTTTTTGGATTTTTTGCATCAACAGAAAAGGATGGAACAGGAGCCTCTGTCGAAAAAAATATTGGATACCGAGACCAGGCATTTGCTCTTAAATGGGTTTATGAAAATATTGCGGCATTTGGCGGAAACCCGGAACACATTGTAATTGGCGGACAGAGTGCGGGTGGAGGAAGCGTTCTGAATCAGTTGAATCATCCTGAAAATAAAAAATATATTAAGGGCGCTGTTGTTGAAAGCGGATATTTTAAGAACCCTTACATTAATCATTTTGACTTTCCGGTTCCTGCAGCCGAAAAACAGAGCAAAGAATTCCTTGAACATCTGGGTGTTAAAAATATAGATGAAGCAAAGAAACTGTCTTGGGAACAGATTCGTGACGGAAATGATACTTTCCACAGAATGTGGTTTGGCGTGTACGGAAATGATTTTTCACGAACTGGAATTGAGAAATCAATCAAAGAGAATACTTTTATTGATGTACCGATGATTCACGGCTGGACCGATAATGAGTTTTTTGGACAGATTGAAGCCACATCTCCTGAAGTTTTAGAAAAAACTGCAAGGGAAGTTTATGGCAATGACGCAGACAAATTTCTGGAACTTATAAAAACTCCTGGTGGAGCCGGAATGTGCAAAAATGATAAGGATTCTACAAAGTTCAGTTCTGTGGAACTTGGTAATATTTTCTTTACAAGACTTCGTAAAAATTCAGGGCTAAAGTCAAAAAGCTGGATGTATGAATTCGGGCCTTATATGCCGGGAGGAGATGAACCGGGAGCTTTTCATTCAAGTGATTTGTGGTTCTTCTTTGAAACTTTGGCTAAATGCTGGAGACCTTTTGACGGTAAGTATTATGATCTTTCCCGTAAAATGTGTAATTATCTTTGTAACTTTATCAAGACTCTGGACCCTAACGGAAAAGATACTGACCCTGAAGGAAACACTTTGCCAGTTTGGGATTCATACTCGGACGAAAATCCATGCATTATGAATTTTAAAACACAGCCTGAAGCAGAAGTTAGAAAGATTGATGATAAGATGAAATTCTATCTGGATTACTTGGAAAAAAATTAAATCACAGTTACATTGGATGTATGAAAACTGATTCAAAAGTAACAACAATTACTCCAACACCTGCCCCGCTTAAGCGTGTTCTTCTTGTTCTTTTGGGGGCGGTGATTTTTTCTTTGAATATGAATGCTTTTGTAAATTCCGGAAGGCTTATACCTGGCGGATTTTCAGGCATTACTCTGGTAATTCAAAGGGCTGTAGAAAAATGGGCTGGATTTCATATTCCGTTTACAGCATTGTATTGGTCTCTGAATGCTATTCCAGTTTACATAAGTTTCAGATATATCGGTATTAAGTTTACGCTTTATTCTCTTTTGATGATTGCAGTTTCATCACTTTTAACAGATTTTATTCCGGTTCTGAATTTTACCTCAGAGCCTATTGATCCGCTTTTATGTGCAGTGTTCGGAGGAATTATTAACGGGGTTGCCATAAGTCTTTGTCTGCGTGCTGATGCTACAAGTGGCGGTACCGATTTTATAGCAATCTTCTTTTCTCAGAGAAAAGGCGTAGATATGTGGAACTACATTTTTATAATGAATGTTGTAGTTCTTGTAGCGGCAGGCTTTCTTTTTGGGTTTGAGGATGCTCTTTATTCAATTGTTTTTCAGTTCAGTTCTACCCAGGTTTTGAATGTTTTGTACAGACATTATCAGAAAGTAACACTTTTAATAGTTACGGACAAACCCGATGAACTTTATGAAATAATAAGAGATGAAACTCATCATGCGGCAACTAAACTTACAGCAACAGGATGCTACGGTGGAAAAGATAAAACTATGCTTTATACTGTTGTTTCTTCTGATCAGCTGAGTCATCTTTCTAAAGCCTTAAAGAAATGCGATGAAAATGCATTTATAAATGTTATGAAAACAAAAGAAATATACGGAAGATTTTTTACAAGTGTGAAAGATTAAAACGTATGTGATATAATTTCTTTGTGAAAGATAAACTAATTATAAAAAAACTTTCCTTTTTTGCGGCTGTGTGCATGTTCCTTTCTGCAGTAGAAGCGGCTCTTCCAAAACCTGTTCCATTTTTTAGACTGGGACTGGCAAATCTTCCCATTATGTTAAGTTTTGTTTATTTTTCGCGTAAAGAATCTGTTATTCTAATTTTCTTAAAAATTCTAATACAGGGAATAGTCAGCGGAACAGTTTTCTCGTACGTTTTTATTTTTTCTTTAGCAGGAAGTCTTTCATCTGGTTTGGGAATGATGGGAGTTTATGTTCTGTTTTGTAAAAAAGAAATAGATGGAAGTTCAACTCTAAAATTTGTTTCGTGGGTTGGGATTAGTTTATGTGGCGGACTTTTGAATAATACCGCCCAATTACTGTGCGGTTATTTTTTAATGTTCGGTAAAAGTGTCAGTTATATTGCCCCTTTTATGCTGCTTTTTAGTTTTACAACAAGTCTTATTATGGGGATTATTGCCAACTGGTTTAATTTGCATTCAAAGTGGTTTAAGGCTGTGGGAGAATCTGCGCCCCGGTATGGAGCCCCTGCCGAAGGCAGTTCCGAAGCCGTACAAAGTACGGATGAAGGAATGCGCGTTAGCAAAGGGCGGAACACCGGAAAGGCGCCCGTAATTTTTTTTGTAACGGGACTTTTGGGAATTCTTTTAGTTTCTTTTGCAAAAGATGTAATTTTGGTTTATGTACTCCTGATAATTTTTGCAGTTTTGACTTTTGTAAGACGAAAAAAAATCAGACTGTTTCCAAGTGTAATTGTGATTTTATCTGTAACGATATTAAGTCTGTTGAATCCTTATGGAAAAATATTGTTTTCAGTTGGCACTTTTAAAATTACAGAGGGGGCTTTAACTTCGGGATTGATGCGAAGCGGAAAACTATGTGCAATGGTTTTTATGAGTCAGACCATGGTAGATAAAAATTTGAGACTCCCCGGAAAAGCGGGACTGTTCATGACTTTAGTCTTTAATATTTTTAGTGAACTTACATCAAAAAAAATGGAAGCAGAAAATAAAACTCAGAAGCGTGAAAAAAGAACGGACTTAAATTTTATAGATAAAAGACTTTTGGAGGTTTGGCGGAATGAAAATGTTTTTGAAATTTAAAATAGTCTTTATTTTTGTTTATTTGGGATTAACTATATCCTGCAGTAAAAAAACTGTTCCTTCCAGAAGTGTGGTGTGCATGGACACTTTATGTTCGGTAAATCTTTTTGAGGATGGAACAGAAAAATTGTATGAAGAAATTTTTGCCCGACTTAAAGGTTTGGAAAATAAGTTCAGCATTACTGAAGAAGAATCTTATGTAAATTTGATTAATAATAATGCCGGAGTGCAACCTGTAAGAATTTCTGAAGATGTATTTAATGTGCTTTATCTAAGTTCTAAAGTTTCAGAATTTACTGAGGGGGCTTTTGACGTTACGGCAAATCCTGTTATAAGGCTTTGGGGAATTAACACAGAAAAAGAAAGGGTTCCGACTCAGAAAGAAATTGATAATGCACTTTTATTTGTTGGAAATGACAGAATGCATTTTGCAGAAGATGGTGTTCCATGGTGCATTCTGGAAAAAGGTATGAGCATAAACTTTGGCGGTATTGCTAAAGGATATGCTGCCGATTGTGTCTGTGAAATTCTTGAGGAACATAAAGTAAGAAAAGCGGTAATTGATTTGGGTGGAAATGTTTATGTATACGGGAAAAAGGATGACGGAACTTTATGGTCGGTGGGAATAAAAAATCCTGATAAATTGCAGAATAATGTTATTTTAAAACTTAGGACAGAAGAAACTTCTGTTGTAACAAGCGGGAGCTATGAAAGATTTTTTGAAAAAGACGGAAATGTTTACCATCATATTTTTGATCCAAAGACTGGGTATCCTGTAAAAAACGGTCTTGCTTCTGTTACGGTAATTTGTAAAACGAGTTCTATTGCAGATGCTTTGAGTACGGCTTTTTTTGTGATGGGCGAAGAAAGGGCTTTGAGTGTTTTAAAGAGTTTGGAAGATTTTTTTAATGCAGAGTTGGGGATTGTTTTTATTTATGAGGATGGAAAAATACGCGCTACAGACAACTTAAAAGGAAAACTTGAAGGCGGGGATATTACTTTTGTTAAGCCGGATACAGTAAAGAAAGAGGTTTAGCGTGAAAGTAAAGATAAAAATTCTGGATGTTGTTTTTATTTTAATTTTTTTGATTTTGATAATTTGTAGCTTTTGCGGACTTATAAAAAAAGATTCTGGCAGTAAGATGATTTTTGCAAAGACTCCAAAAGGAGAATTTGTTTACCCGCTGGATAAAAATGCGGATTTAGAATTTGATGGAATTTTGGGAAAAACAAAAGTAAAAATTGAAGACGGAAAAGTTTGGGTTACGGAATCTCCGTGTAAGAATAAATTTTGTATTCAAAAAGGGAGTCTTTCTGTTGCAGGAGATTTTGCCGCCTGTCTTCCTAATGGGGTGATTGTAACGGTTGAAGGCGGGGAAGAAGAGTTTGATGTAATTTCAGAATAAACGGCGGGGTATAGTTATTTAGCTAAATAAAAAAAGACCGCTCCCCAAAAGGAAGCGGTCTTCTGTGACCTTACCAAGTTTTGCTTTGCAAAACTCGAGACATTATCTAAGTCTAGCTGGTTTGATTAGTACATTCCACCCATGTCAGGAGCTGGAGCAGCCGGAGCTTTTGGCTCTGGAATGTCTGTGATTGCACATTCTGTTGTAAGGAGTGTAGCGGCAATAGAAGCGGCATTCTTAAGGGCAGAACATGTTACTTTAGCAGGATCGATGATACC